>NZ_JBFUHO010000044.1:0-66467 GCF_056402355.1 Variovorax sp. P4_B11 | reverse complement strand
GGCTCTGTCGCAATAGCAGCGCCGGCCTGAGCGAGCGTGGTTTCTCGGTGTCGCTCAGAAAGCCAGCAAATAAAACTGCGATGCCGCGGGCGAGGCTTGGCTTTGGGCGCGGTGGAGTTGGCCCTTCTTGATCATGTGCATCAACTCAATGCCGGCAATCAGGATACGTGCGCAGCGAAAGGACTTGAACCCCAGCATGGGACGCACGACACGTTTGATCGCGCGATGGTCCTGCTCCACGACGTTATTGAGGTATTTGCTCTGCCGCAGTTCGATGGCCACCCCGGCGTCATCGTTGACGCTCTGGATGGCAGCCGTGTTGGCGCCGCTCTTGTCGATGGTGATCTTCTCGGGCACGCCATGCAGTCCGATGGCCTGCTCCAGGAAACGACGTGCGGCAGCGCGGTCTCTCTTGGCGCGCAGCAGAAAGTCAACGGTGTCGCCGTCTCGATCCACGGCGCGGTACAGATACTTCCACTGGCCGGCGACCTTGATATAGGTTTCGTCCATTCGCCAACTCGTGCCCACGCGGCGTTTGCGTCGCCGGAACACCGACGCCAGTATGGGCAGTATCTTGATCGCCCAGCGATGGACCGTGGCGTGATCGACAGATACGCCGCGCTCGGCCATCATCTCTTCAATGTGCCGCAGGCTCAGCGGATAGGCCGCGTACCATCGCACGCACACCAGCATCACCTCCAGCGGGTAATGCATCCGCTTGATCACCTTGCGCAAAGCCTCGATCACGTTTTCGTCCAGTCAACAGTTCCGCCTCAGCTTACCAACCTCGGCTTAGCGCGACAGAACCGTCGATGCTGCCCATGCGCGTGCCGCGTCCGCCGGCCAGCAGCAATCCCGTGATGTCGGCAGGCGCGATGGTCTGCGCGGGCATGGCGGGCGCCTGCATCATCCGCCGATGTAGCTCATCTCGACGCGGCGCGGCGCCTTGTCATCGGCGTGGCCGGTTTCGGCCGGGCCTTGTAGCGTGCGCAGCTCCGAGTAGCGGTCGGCGCGGCCCTGCCAGATGTGGCTGATGGCCGAGGAGATGTCGTCGTCGGTGGCCGCGCCGCGCAGCAGCGGGCGCAGGTCGTGGCCCGCGGTGGCGAACAGGCACAGGTAGAGCTTGCCTTCGGTCGACAGGCGCGCGCGGCTGCAGTCGTGGCAGAAGGCCTGGGTCACGCTGCTGATCACGCCGATCTCGCCGCCGCCGCCGGCATAGGCCCAGCGCTGCGCCGTCTCGCCGGGTATGGAGGGCTGCAGTGGCACCAGCGGAAATTCGGCGTGGATGCGCGCGATGACGTCGGCCGAGGGCAGCACTTCGTTCATGCGCCAGCCGTTGGTGGCGCCCACATCCATGTACTCGATGAATCGCAGCACCACTCCGGTGCCGCGGAAGTACCGCGCCATGCGTAGGATCTCCCGTTCGTTGGTGCCGCGCTTGACGACCATGTTGACCTTTAGCGGACCGAGGCCTGCGGCCTGCGCGGCCTCGATGCCCGCCAGCACGTCGGCGACCGGGAAGTCGACGTCGTTCATGCGGCGAAACACCGTATCGTCCAGCCCGTCCAGGCTGACGGTGACACGGCGTAGCCCCGCGGCCTTCAGCGCGGCCGCCTTGCGTGAGAGCAGCGAGCCGTTAGTGGTGAGGGTGAGGTCCAGGGGGGCGCCTTCCGCTGTGCGGATCTGCGCGAGCTGCTCCACCAGCAGCTCGATGTTCTTGCGCAGCAGCGGCTCGCCGCCGGTGAGCCGGATCTTGCGCACGCCCTGCTGCACGAATAGCCTGGCCGTGCGGGTGATCTCCTCAAAGCTCAGCAGTGCGTTATTCGGCAGGTAGACATGGTCCTTGTCAAATACCTCCTTGGGCATGCAGTAGCTGCAGCGGAAGTTGCAGCGGTCGGTGACGCTGATGCGCAAGTCGGTGAGCGGGCGGCCCAGGCGGTCCGACAACTGTGCGCCAGAATCCGGCCTGCTGGACGCCGCCACCTCAAGCGAAGGCACTGCGGCGGGCTGACTGAGCATCGGGATGACGCGCATTGATGATCGAGAACTGCCGGGATCAGGTTTCACGTCATCGGGATCCATTGCCAGCGTTCGGCTGCCAGTTTCTGGTCATAGCGTTTCCTGGCGTTCTTGTCGTGCAAGGTGTCTCTGGCATGCCGTAGGCTTTCTTCGCTCTCGCCGGTCGCCCACAGCCACAGCTGCCGGCGCCAGCCAACCTTGGGCAGGCCCGCGAGACGCTGCAAGTAGCCGTGCTCGATTTCATGTTCGCCCGCATCGAGCCCGATCTGGAGTAGTGCATAGTGGCTGAGGTGAAGTGAGGTCATGTGCTCTCCATCGCTCCCGAAAGGCATGAGGCAAGTCAGAATCAATCCATATTAGATCGGTCTGGTCCTGAAAATTCATATTCTGGATCCCATCATCGGTAAAATGGTGCGAATCAATCCAAATCAACCACCAAAGGCAGTATGGCTTTCTCGGCAGAAGAAAAACTGGTCGATCAGCTTGTAGACCAGATTCAGCACAAGATCTCCACAGGCGAATACCTCCCCGGCCAAAAGTTAAAGCAGGTGGCACTTGCAAACACTTTCCAAGTGAGTCGGACGCCCGTGAGGCAGGCGTTGTCCCAGCTCGCCGCTCGGGGAATCGTCGACCAGAGCCAGTCCGGAGCGGTAGTCAAGTCCCAGAGCTCCAAGGATGTGAGGGACATCTATCGCGTTCGCTCGGAGGTGGAGGGGTTGGCGGCACAGTTGGCTGCGCAATGGATCACGGACCAGCAGCTGATCGAGCTGAGGAAGATCCACGAGCGGTTTGTGCAAGCTGTCACGGATCTGAACCGCCTGCGAGCCGACAGTCCCGTGGATCACGCGGAAACGAGCGCCTACCAAGCGGCCCGTAAGGAATGGGTCACCACGAACAGCGAGTTCCACGCGATCATCTTTCAGGCGTCGTGCAACGCGTACTTGCAAAAGATCATTGCGGACCTCGAACTGGGCTCCTCGCGCGGTGTGATCGCCTCTTCCGCGCTTGGCATGTACAAGCACCGGATGGAGAGAAACATCGCGCACCACGACGCAATCCTCGCGGCACTGGAGGCGCGCGACGACATGGCCGCGCGGCAGGCAATGGCACTGCACGTCGTGGAGTCCGGTGAGTTCGTGGCCGCCTGGCTGGAGAACCAGGTTCACGCCCGATCCTGAGCGCCTGGGCGCTGCGGACATGGCCATTTGGACAGGATGGAGTGGGGGTGCCTGGCTTTCGGGGGAGTCCACCCCGAATTCAGTGTGCCTAGGACGATCCAGCCGACGAGATACTCGCCCTCCTTGCAGAAGGCGCGCGCAAGGCAGGGGCTGAGGACCTTGCGTCCGCTGAGCATCTTGCCCGCAAAGCCGAGGGCATGCGCTGCGTTCAAGAAGTTCGCGATCGCGCCGCCGACGGCCATCCACTGTTCGTGCGCCGGGATGGGTCGCTCGACGGAAAGGTTGGCAATCACTGCGATGGTCAAGGGCGCTCGCCGAGCGCGCTCCATCTCTAAGGCGGCAGCTTCGCTCGACGCGCCCTCCGCTCGGGCGGCCTCACCGAACAGGTCGGCCAGCAGATCGATTGAGTCGGATTCGACGACGATGAAGCGATAGGGCGTCAACGCACCGTGGTCCGGGGCGCGCAGGGCGGCCAGAGCCATGACCGTCAGATGCGCTTCGTTTGGAGCAGGAAACGCTAGGTGGCGGGGACCAGCCGAGCGCCGCGTGAGCAATGTTGTCAGGCTCGCTGGCACCGTTGGGAAGTCCTGATGCCCTAGCTCCGAAGCGTCGTGATCGGAAATCTCGAGATCGTGCGGGGTGGTTGGATGCATAGGGACCCTCTACTGCGCAGCTGCAAGTAACTCTTGGATGCGTGTGAATTTTTCACGGGGCTTGGATGCGACGAGGCCGGCCGCGATTTCGGCCTGGTCGATTCGAAGCCAGTCCTTGAAGTCAATGGTCGTTCGTCCGCACAAGTGCTCTCGCAAGGCCTGCACGCCTCCAACATCGCCGAGATGTTCCGCTGCCAGGTCTTCCACGACTCGGCGCGTCACGGCAACGCTGTCGGCACGATTTGTGCCGATCACACCGGATGGCCCGCGCTTGACCCACCCCGTTGCATAGAGGCGCGGGATCGCCTGCCCTTCGTCTCCCAATACTCTGTCTTGAAGTGTTGGTACCACGCCCCGCTCATGGTCGAACGGTAGGCCTAGGATGGCGCGGCCGCGGTAGCCCACCGCCTTGAAGAGAAGGCCGGCCGGAATCTGGCACTCTTCCCCCGTTCCCGTAATCCTGGACGGATCCGCTTCGCAGGCCTGGGTTTTTTCGAGCACCATTGAACTCATGCGCTGGGTACCCTCCACACGCACGGGCCGCTTGAAGAAATGGAAGTGGATCCGGCGGCGATGGCTGTCCACGGCGCTGTGCGCGAGCGAGTTGAGCCACGCGACGGTGGAGTTGGGCGGGTTTGGCTCGGCGAGATCCCATGCATCAAAATGAATCGAGCAGTCCTCGATCTGGGCCAACTCCCTCAGCTCGTTGGCGGAGAACTTGGCGTGCGAAGGGCCGCGTCGTCCGACGATATGGATATCCCGGATATTGCTTACGGCCAGCGCCTGCAGGGCGTGGTCCGCAATGTCGGAGGCGCCCAGTGCCTCGACCGGTTTGGCAAGAATGCGGGCGATATCAAGGGCAACGTTCCCGTTGCCGAGGATGACGGCAGCTTCCTGGCTCAGATCGAAGGCGTGGTCCCGGCAGTCCGGGTGGCCGTTGTACCATCCGACGAAGGCCGATGCCCCATGGCAGCCCCGCAAATCTTCCCCGACGATGCCGAGCGTGCGGTCGCCGTGCGCACCATGGGCGAAGATTACGGCGTGGAACATCTTGCGCAAGCTGTCCACACTGACGTCCCTACCGACCTCCACGTTGCCGAAGAAGTGCAGATGCGAAGATTGCGCGATGCGCTCGTACGCGGCGATGGTCGTCTTGAGCTTCTGGTGATCCGGTGCCACGCCGTAGCGCACCAGGCCGAAAGGGGCGGGAAGGCGCTCGATCAGTGCCACGTTGATGCCCAGCTTGAGCAGTGCCTCGGCTGCATAAAAGCCACTCGGGCCGGCGCCGACGATGGCGATCTCGGGAGGTGAGTTGAAGGTACTTTGCACGGACTGCCTCAGAAGCCGAGCGACGCGCGCTTTTCCCATGCGCCTGGCAAGGCCTCGGACTGCTCCGTGACGCTGGGGAGCATGGATGCGCGCTCGCGGTTGATGTCCAGCCAGTGCGACATCGGCGCGGGCAGGTCGTGTTCGAAATAGATGGCCTTGACGGGGCAGACTGGAACGCACGCGCCGCAATCCACGCATGTGTCCGAATCGACATACAGCATCTTCTCGTCGCCGTGGAAGCATGCCACGGGACACACCGCCACGCACTCTGCAAAGCGGCAGTTCTCACAGTTTTCAGTCACTACGACGGTCACTTCGGATCTCCAATTCGTGGGTTTAGGGGGTAGGGCTGGCGAGTTCGATGGCGACACGCGTATCGCCGTAAGCGGCCATTTCGCCGAAGTTACTCAGCACGTCTTCGGTCAGCACGTTCGCACCACCCCCGCGCTTGATCCAGGTTCCCACCGGCATCACCACCATCCCGGGGCCGACGCGTGCGTCGACATGTGCGGTCAATCGCAGCTGCCCGACCGCGGACCGGACGATGATCTCGTCCTTGTCCTTCACGCCGTATCGCTCGGCGGTGTCGGTGCCGATGCGCACGAAGGGACCCGGGTGCTCGGTGGAGGTCATCTGTGAGAGCAGCCATGTCTTGCTGAAGTTGGTTACGAAGGTGAGGGGATAGCCTTGCACTTCGCGTTGCTGCAACTCGATGTCGTCGATAAACTGGAATCGGCCTGACGGGGTCGCAAATTTCTTGTCCGCGAACGGCACCTGTGGTGCCGTCGGGCAGCGCACCGGCCCCTGCATGACGCGCTCGACGGACAGGCCTTGCGCCTCCATCGGCTTGAGCATGCGCTGCAGCCATTCGCGCGGCGAACCTGCCATCTCTTCGCCGATGCCAAGGCGCTTGGCCAACTCCTGGAAAATCCAGAGATCCGAGCGAGCCTCGCCGACCGGGGCGATGACCGGATTAACGCCGCCGATGATGTTGTGGCCCCAGGAGACCAGGATATCCTCCTCCTCCAGGAAGGTAGTGGTGGGCAGAAACAGGTCCGCGTAGTCCGACGTATCGTTCAGGAACATGTCCACAACAACCGTGAACTCCAGCCGGTCAAAGGCCTTCGCCACAAGGTTCGAGTTCGGCGACTGGTTGATCGGATTGCCGCCGTTGACGAACATCATGCGCACTGGCGGGTCCTGCGTATCGAGCAGACATTGGCCAAGCAGAGGCTCTGGGATGGCACGCGCCGCGGTGGCCCGATCCGCAGCCTC
This sequence comes from Variovorax sp. P4_B11, assembly GCF_056402355.1. Taxonomy (NCBI): domain Bacteria; kingdom Pseudomonadati; phylum Pseudomonadota; class Betaproteobacteria; order Burkholderiales; family Comamonadaceae; genus Variovorax; species Variovorax sp. P4_B11. The sequence continues at coordinate 60,013 of NZ_JBFUHO010000044.1, read as the reverse complement.
GACCTTCTTGTCGAAGTGGCGCTGGGTCTGGAACCCCAGGGTGGCGCCCCCCCCGGGAACACCGATGTAGCCGCACAGGGCGGCCAGGGCGTCCACACAGCGGAAGATCTCGGCGCTGTGCTTGTACTTGTTGAGGCCCCAGCCAAACAGGATCGCCGCAGGTCGCGCTGTCGCGTACTCGACGGCCAGGGTGCGCACTGCGACCTCCGACAGGCCGCAGGCTGCACACAGGTCGTGCATCGAATGCCGCTCCAAAAGCTGAAGATACGCCTCGACGTTGGTGCAGTGGTTCGCTATGAACTCCTTGTCTTCCAAGCCCGCTTCAAGGACGGCCTTTGCCATCGCCAAGGCCAGCTCGGCATCACGCGCCACGCGGGGTTGGACATGGGAGTCGCAGATCGTCGCGGACTCGCTGCGCACGGGGTCGACCAGGATGACCTTGCCACCCGCCGCGCGGACTTCCTTGAGCAGGGGCACGGTGTGTAGGTTGGTTGCCATGGGATTCCGTCCCCACAGAAGCACGAGTTTGCTGTTGACGAGATCCGACGGATCGTGACCAAGCCGTATGCCGAAGTCCATGGCTTGTCCGGCGCGCGCGGCCCCACTGCAAAGGGAGCCGCTGGTCGTCGTCACGCCACCCAGGAGATTCCAAAAACGACGGCTCAGATGCTTGGTTGCGCCCCATGAGCCGGTGCGCTGGTAGTGCATGAGAGAAAGGCTGCCGTCCTGTGCAATGAACCGGCGAATCCTGTCCGCGGCCAGTTCCAGTGCCTCCTCCCAGCCGATTCGTATCCACGCCCCCGCTCGATGGCCGCCCTCCCGACGCATGGGGTACAGCTGACGCTCCTCGCTGTAGACGCGTTCCGGGAACCTGTAGGTCTTGCCACACAGATAGCCACGCGTGAAGGGGTGCTCCGGATGGCCCTCGAGCTTCACGATCCGGCCGTCCTCGACTTGGGCGCGGATTCCGCAGCCGTCCGGGCAGTCAAGTGTGCAGGTGGTGTATATGGTTTGTCGCATAGAGCATCCTTAAATGTCTTTGTTGGATCCAAAAAAGAAAAAGCAAAACGCATGCCTGGCAGTACTGGACTGTTTATGCGTATCTCAGGTCCATGTGGGTGCGATCGGTCTCTGGCCGGCACCAAAATGCAGCAAGAGCCGAAGGTCAGCGCACAGAGTCGTGGCGTGCAGATGCAGGCTAGGGTCCATTACTCAGATAATGGATCCATAAGTTGCGATTCTGTGCTTCTGTCAAGGGTTAACCCCTGGGTGTGTCCTTGGAGGCCAGGCGTAGACTGGCATTAAATCCGCAAATGGATCCATTTCAGTCGGTTATGCACTTTTTTGAAGGATCGGCATCATGAACTTCTTCTCACGGAGTTGGCTGGCCGCACTGGCCGTGGCGGTCGCTGGCGCATGTCATGCGCAGGGCGTCATCAAGATTGGTGAGGTCAACAGCTACAAGGTCACGCCCTCGTACCTCGATCACTACAAGCGCGGCTGGCAATTGGCACTGGACGAAATCAACGGCTCGGGAGGAGTGCTTGGCCGCAAGCTCGAGGTGATCTCGCGCGATGACAACGGCAACCCCGGCGATGCCGTTCGTGTGGCCGAAGAGCTGTACTCGCGTGAAGGCGTCCGCCTGTACTTCGGAGGCTTCCTTTCGAACGTGGCTGTGGCCCTAGCGGACTTCGCGAAAAACCGTCAGGTGCTCTATCTCTTTGGCGAGCCCGGCACTGACCGTGTGATCTGGTCCGAGGGCAATCGCTACGTCTACAGGCTGGGCCCATCCACCTATATGTCGGTCGCCATGCTGGCCAACGAGGCGGCCAAGCAGAACAAGAAGCGCTGGGCGCTCGTCTACCCCAATTACGAACTCGGGCAGTCTGCAGCCGCCACGTTCAAGAAGCTTCTGAAGAGCCAGCAACCAGACGTCGAATTCGTCGCGGAGCAGGCACCGCCGCTGGGCAAGGTAGATGCGGGTGCCATCGCGCAGGCGCTGCTCGATGCCAAGCCGGACGCAATCTTCAACGTCCTCTTCGGCGCGGACCTGGGCAGGTTCGTTCGCGAGGGCAACAGCCGCAAGCTGTTTGATTCGGTCCAGGTCTATTCCATGCTGACCGGCCGGCCAGAGTACCTGGATCCGCTCGGCGCCGAGGCGCCACAGGGCTGGATCGTGACTGGCTACCCCTGGTACTCCATCAACACGCCGGAGAGCAAGAAATTCGTGGAGGCGTACCGGAAGAAGTTCAACGACTTCCCGCGCCTGGGCTCGCTGGTCGGGTACTCGACGCTGCACGCGCTCGCGCAAGGCTTGCGCAAGGCCAGATCGGATGATCCTGAGGCCATCGTGACCGCTTTCAAGGGGCTGGCCGTCGACACGCCCATGGGATCTATCGTGTTCCGCGGTCAGGACAACCAGTCGACTATGGGTGCCTATCTCGGCAAGGTCGCACTGAAAGACGGCAAGGGCTTCATGATTGACTATCGCTACATCGATGGGGCGAGTGTCGTGCCATCGGACAGCGAGGTCTCGAAGCTGCGCCCTTCGAAGTAGACCCGGCCATGACCTTGCAGAGCCTTCTTCCTCAGCTGATCAATGGATTGGCTGACGCATCGGTGGTCTTTCTAATCGCGTCGGGGTTGTCGCTGATCTTCGGCGTCACTCGCATCGTCAATTTTGCACACGGCTCATTCTTCATGGTCGGCATCTACCTGGCTTACAGCCTGGTGACTGCCATCGGGGGCGGTGCGCTCGGCTTCTGGATCAGCACCCTGTTGGCGGCGCTGCTGGTGGGGCTCCTGGGTGCGGTCGTCGAACTGACCATCCTGCGCCGAATCTACAGTGCCCCAGAGCTTTTCCAACTGCTGGCCACGTTCGCCCTGGTGCTGATCATCAAGGATGCCGCGCTGTGGCTGTGGGGTGCTGACGAGCTGTTCGCGCCGCGAGCGCCGGGCTTGGAAGGTTCCGTGTCGATCATGGGCACGCTCTTCCCATCGTACGACATCGTCATGATCATATTGGGGCCGACGCTGCTGGGCGCGCTTTGGCTCCTGTTTAAGCGCACCCGTTGGGGCGTGCTGGTGCGTGCCGCCACACAGGATCGAGAGATGGTGGGCGCGCTCGGCGTCAACCAGGGACGCCTGTTCACCGCGGTGTTTGCGTTGGGCTGCCTGCTGGCTGGCCTCGGCGGCGCCTTGCAAGGACCGCGCATGCCCGCCAACCTGGCACTCGATATGGACACCATTGGCACAGCATTCGCTGTGGTCGTGGTCGGCGGGATGGGATCCATCCCGGGAGCCTTTATCGCTGCGCTCCTCATCTGCGAGTTGAAGGCACTGTGCATCGCGCTTGGCACGATCACCCTGTTCGGAGTTGCGCTGCCGGTGTTCAAGTTCACCCTCGTAGTGGAGTTTGTCGTGATGGCGGTCGTCCTCGTGTTCCGCCCGCACGGCTTGCTGGGCAGGCCCTCCAGCACGAATTCGGTGGCAGCTGGTCAGGAGCCGGTCTTGCGCCCTGCCTCTGAGCGGATGCGCCGCGCCGCGATCGTTGCGGCAGTGGTCTTGCTTGCGCTGCCTGCGCTTGAACGCAGTTTCCCCTACCTGATGGTTCTTGGCGTCGACGTGCTGATCGCGATGCTGTTCGCGACGAGCCTGCATTTCATCATGGGGCCAGGCGGCATGCACTCCTTTGGCCATGCGGCGTATTTCGGGCTGGGCGCCTATGTCGCAGCGGTTTTCGTGAAGTCGGCGGGTCTGGGCATGATGACCGCGCTTCCTCTGGGCGTCCTCGGCGCGGCGGTCGGCGCGTCTGTGTTCGGTTGGTTCAGCGTCCGGCTCTCCGGCGTCTATTTGTCCATGCTGACCCTGGCGTTCGGACAACTGGTTTGGGCCATCGCCTACCAATGGGATGCGGTAACTGGCGGAAGCAATGGGCTGATTGGCTTTCGGCCGCCGCAATGGCTGCGCTCGACCACTGCCTACTACTACTTCTCGCTCGCGCTCGCCCTAGGAGGTATCTGGTACATGCGACGGGCTCTGTTTTCGCCGTTCGGCTTCGCCGTGCGCGCCGTGCGTGACTCGGAGTTGCGCGCGGGCGCAATCGGGATCGATTGCAAGCGCGTGCAATGGGCAGCCTTCGTTCTTGCCGGCACATTCGGCGGCTTGGCCGGGACGCTGTTCGCGTTCGCGAAGGGCAGTATCTCGCCAGAGGCGGTCCATGTGGCCAAGTCCATTGACGGCTTGGTCATGGTGCTCCTGGGCGGCGTGCAGACCATCGCTGGGCCCATTGTCGGTGCATCGGTCTTCGTCTGGCTGCAAGACACGGTGGCTCGCAGCACGGACTACTGGCGTGCGCTGCTGGGGTTGATCATTCTCACCTTGGTCATCGTGTTCCCGGCCGGGATTGTCGGCTCGTTGCAGGCGATGGTCGAGTCGTTCAGAACGTCCCGCTCGCGCAAGGGGCCTGTGGCGGAGCCGGTGTCGGCCTTGGAGGTCAAGGCATGAGCTTGCTATCGGTACGCCATCTGAGCAAGCGTTTCGCGGGCGTGGCTGCGGTATGCGACGTGTCCTTCGAGGTGCAGGCAGGTGAACTGCTAGCGCTGATCGGACCCAACGGCGCGGGCAAATCTACCTGCTTCAATATGCTCAATGGCCAGCTCAAGCCCGACAGCGGGCAAGTCATATTGGACGGGGTTGATGTCGTGGGCAAATCGCCAAGGCAGGTCTGGAGCCATGGCGTCGGCCGCACGTTCCAGATCGCAGCGACGTTTGGTTCCATGACCGTCATGGAAAACGTACAGCTTGCATTGCATTCGCACAGGTCCAGCGTGTTCCATGCACGGCAGGCGATGTCGCACTCCTACAGACAAGAGGCTTTGTCGCTGCTGGAGCAGGTGGGTATGCGAGACCATGCGGACAGGCCCTGCAGCGTATTGGCCTATGGCGACGTCAAACGGGTGGAACTGGCGATTGCGTTGTCCAACAGACCGAAACTGCTGTTGATGGACGAGCCCACCGCGGGCATGGGGCCGAAGGAGCGCAACGAACTGATTGCGCTGACCAAGCGCCTGGTGATCGAACAGAGGATCGGGGCGCTGTTCACCGAGCACAGCATGGATGTGGTGTTCGGCTATGCGGACCGGATGATTGTTCTCGCACGTGGCAAGCTCATCGCGCAGGGCGACCCGCAGGCGGTCAGAGCAGATGCGCAGGTGCAGGAAGCTTACTTCGGCACCGGAAAGACGTTCACCAGCGAAGACTTGGACGGAGCCACGGCATGACGACGAAAACCCTGTTGGAGGTCAAGGCCCTGAACGCCTACTACGGTCGGGCGCAGATCCTCTTCGGCATCGACCTGCATGTCAACGCGGGCGAGGTCGTGGCGCTCATGGGGCGCAACGGCGCCGGGAAGTCCACGACCATGAAAAGCATCATGGCCCTAGTGCGCAGACGCAGCGGCTCCGTTGTCTTTCGGGGCCACGAGATCTCCATGCTCCAGTCGCACCAGATCTCCCGCCTGGGCCTGGGCTTCGTGCCGGAGGAGCGTCGCATCTTCAGTGAGCTGACCGTCATGGAGAACCTGACGGTGGGCGCTCAACTGCCCCGCGAAGGTATGCGCGCGTGGACGACGGCCGAACTCTTTGCGATGTTTCCGAACCTCGGGCAAATGCCGCAGCGTCCGGGCGGCCATATGAGCGGGGGCGAGCAGCAGATGCTCACCGTGGCGAGGACTCTGATGGGCAACCCCTATCTGGTCATGCTCGACGAGCCCTCCGAGGGCGTGGCGCCGGTGATTGTCGAGCAGATGGCGCACATGATTCAGCAACTCAAGCGGCAGGGCCTTAGCGTGCTCCTGTCGGAGCAGAACATCCACTTCGCAAACCTGGTCTCCGACCGTGCCTATGTGCTCGAGCGGGGCCAAGTTCGCTTCTCGGGCGACATGCGAGAGCTGATCGCTGACAAGCAAATTCGCAGCCAGTACCTTTCCCTTTAAGAACATGCACGATCAATCTCCATCCGCCCCCGCTGGAAAACTACTCATCAAGAACGTCGGCCTCATGCTGACGGGTGACCTGAACGACCCAATCAAGGACGCCGACGCCGTCTTTTGTGAAGATGGGATGATCGTCGAGATCGGCCGGCTCGGTGACTTGGACTGTGAGCAAGCCGACATGGTCATCGATGCCAATGGCTGCGCGCTCGCCCCGGGGCTGATCGACAGCCACGTGCATCCGGTTTTCGGCGACTGGACTCCCAGGCAGAACCAGATCGGCTGGATCGAATCGTTTATGAACGGCGGAGTCACCTCCATGATCTCGGCCGGCGAAGTTCATCTTCCGGGCAGGCCGCGCGATATCGTTGGCATCAAGGCGTTGGCCATCACCGCCCAGCGCGCCTACGCGAACAGCCGCCCCGGAGGCGTGAAGCTGCTCGCGGGTGCCCCGGTCATCGAACACGGCATGGTTGAAGAGGATTTCCGAGAACTTGCAGCGGCGGGTGTGACCCTGCTTGGCGAGATCGGGCTGGGATCGGTCAAGGACGGGCCGACCGCACGCAAGATGGTTGAGTGGTCACGCAAGTACGGGATTCAGTCCACCATCCACACGGGCGGGCCCTCCGTGCCCGGTTCCGGCTATGTCGACGCCGAGATGGTGTTGGAAGCCGATGCCGACATCATCGGCCACATCAACGGCGGTCACACCGCCCTGTCGACCAAGCAGATCCGCTGTCTGTGCGAGGGATGCGGCAGAGCGATCGAGATCGTTCACAACGGCAACGAGTTTGCCGCGCTGTTCGCCCTGCGTGCGGCCAAGGAATTGCGGCAGTTGGACCGTGTCATCCTGGGGACCGATTCTCCTGCAGGGTCCGGTGTGCAGCCCACAGGCATCCTGCGGCTGATCGCCATGCTGTCGAGCATTGGCGAGGTGCCCGCCGAGCAGGCCATTTGCTTTGCGACCGGAAACACCGCGCGCATACGCAATCTCAACTGCGGCTTCATTGAGGTCGGTCGCGCCGCCGACTTCGTCTTTCTCGACACTGCGCAGCATTCCTCCAAGTCCAACCTACTAGAGAGCATTGCCGCCGGCGACTTGCCCGGCGTTGGCATGGTAGTGATCGATGGCCTGGTCCGCTGTGGCCGCTCCCGCAACACGCCGCCCGCTGCGCGTATTCCCCAAATTCTGCAACACGCCTGAAGGCGATTATCCAAGGAGATGACATGTCCAATGAGGTTCAGCTTGATCTCAGCCAGCACAACCCCCCTGAATATCGGAATCCCGATTCGATGGACTGGGAGATGGGCCGCTTCAAGAACAAGACGAAGTTCCTGTTCCACACCAACGCGGACCGCCCTACGGAGCCGAATGCGGGCTTCCTGCACTACGAGCCCGGTGCGGGCTTCCGCTTGCACAAGCACGATTTCGCCCAGGTCTGGTACGTGATCGACGGTGAGTTCAATATGGGCGGCAAGGTCTATGGGCCGGGGACCGTCGTATTCCATGGCGACCCCCACTACGAAGAGGCCATGACAACGGAAACGGGCGGCACGCTGTTCTTTGTTCAGTATCAGGGACCCACTACGGGCGCGCGCCCGGTTTACGAAGGTCGGATGAACGTCAAGGGCGAGGTCAAGGACGTCACCGCGACTGATCTCGAGCACTGACTTGAGCCGCGCCTGTCCTTTCGAAGCATGCCCGATGGCCGCTGAGAAGTTCTTTGCAAGAGCTGTGCGCCGACGCGTGCGGCATGTGCCCGGCTGCTGCGGGCGAATGGAAGAGCAGAGGACGCACCCGTCTGCGCAGGCCGCATGGTCCCGAGGGCCTCGGCCATGCGGCGGTGAAAAGCCGTATGCCTCCCATGCCGCGATCCATGCACCGCCACCATCGAGTACCCGTATGACCGCCGTTGCCCCGCCACGCACCCGAAACAAGGAAAGAACCAAGGCTAGGCTGCTTGAGGCGGCAGTGGCTGAATTTGGACGATTGGGATTCGAGGACATCAAGATCGATGGCGTGGCCGAGTCCGTTGGCCTGAACAAGAAGCTCGTCTACTACTACTTTGACGATAAGGACGGTCTTTTCGAGGCGGCAAAAGCGCAGGTCATGTCCAACATCCGTCTTTGGGCTGACAACTCGGGATTGGAGCGGATGGAGCTGAATGGCTTGCTGCTATGTGCCCTCGACTTCTTTGCGGCTCATCCCAAGCTGACAAGATTTCTTGTCAGCAATTGGGAGAGGATTGCCGAACGACAAGGCTTGAGTGGTTGGGGGCTCTACGAGTGCTTTGCAAATCAAACGATGTCCAAAGGTGACTCGCCCATGAAACTCTTTCCCTCGTCGCTCTTACTTGCCACTTTGCAGCTATCAACCATGGAGTATCTGGTGCGCTCGGAAAACGAAATCGCGAACCGGCCGATCCGACTGAGGATGGCGGCCTTGTTTTTGGGCTCGTTGTATGACTGCTTGCATCTGCCATCACGACATTGAATCGAACATTGTTAGGACATCGATCATGAGAACTCTTCTACGACCCTCGAGGGCACTTGCAGCTCGGTTGGGACAACGATTCAGGCGCTCGCTGGTGCTACCGCTCGTTGCTTCGAGCGTTGCGTTGCTCGTGCCGTTCGCCTCCAATGCTCAAAGCTATCCCAGTCGACCTGTGACCATTGTCATCGGCTTCGCGCCTGGAGGTATCACAGACATCTTCGCTAGAGAGCTTGGCCAGGAAGCTTCGAAGATTCTGAAGCAGCCGGTGATCATCGACAACAAACCCGGGGCCGCAGGAATGATCGCCAACGACCTGGTTGCGAGATCCAAAGCGGACGGCTACACCTTGCTGATGACGGCCAACAATCACACGATCAATCCGGCACTTCGAACCACCTTGAAGTTTGACGCGGTCAAGGACTTTTCGCCGATCACGCTGGTGGCGTCCACGCCCAATATCCTTGTCGTTCCCGCGAACTCGCCCTACAAGACCGTTGCTGACTACATCGCTGCGGCAAAGTCAAAACCTGGCGGTGTCTCCTATGGAAGCTCCGGTAACGGAACAGCCCCTCACATGGCTGGCGAATATTTTGGGACCATCGTCGGCGCGAAATTCCTGCACGTTCCATACAAGGGATCGAATCAGTCGTTGCTGGCAGCCATTGCCGGCGAGGTTGATTCGACCTGGTCCGCGGCTGCGCTCACGCAGATCAAGGCAGGCAAGGTCAGGGCGCTGGGCGTGGCGAGTGCGAAGCGGCTTCCCTTCGCCGCCGACATTCCGACCTTTGCCGAACAGGGGGTCAAGGGGTTTGAGACGGAGGTATGGGTCGGGCTGCTCGGGCCCGCACACCTTCCGGATGAGATCGTCCAGAAGTGGAATTCGATGCTGCAAGAACTTCTGTCGCGTCCAGAAGTTCAGGAAAAGTTCAAAGTGAACGGGTACGCCCCGATCCTGAATGTCGGTCCCGCAGTCTTCAAGGCGCAAATCGCCAGGGAGATTGGGGTGTACAAAAAGGTGGCCAGCGATGCCAATATTCAACCGGAGTGAATCATGACTGTCGAGGCAAAAAACGAATTTGAAGTGCGTCCCCTTGCGGCACCCCTTGGAGCCGTTGTTGAGGGCTTTGATCTGGGACTGCTACCTGAGGGAGAGTGGCTCGGGGATCTCGAGGCTGCGTTGCATCAGCATCGAGTTCTGGTGTTTCGCAACCAGCGAATCGACGACGGCCAAATGCTGCACTTCAGCAAGTATTTTGGCAAGGAACTAGACATCCATGCGATGACCCAGTTCGCCAAGCCCGACAACCCGGAGGTCTTCGTGCTGTCGAACATCGTCGAAGACGGTCGCCAGATTGGGGCCGTGGATGCCGCGCAATATTGGCACAGCGACCTTTGCTATACGCGCACTCCCAGCCGTGTGTCCATTCTCTATGCCCTCGAAGTGCCGGTGAAGGGCGGCAGGGTGCTAGGGCCAACGGACTTCGCCGACACGGCGGCGGCCTACTATGCGCTGCCGACAGAGATCAAGGAGCAGCTGGAAGGCCGGAAGGCGCGATTTGTAGCCTCTAAGAAGAAGCCAGGCCAGCGGGCCAGCCATTTCAACAAGATGAACAAGGACACCGAGTCCCGGTTAGAAGACTCCGTAGTTCACCCTGTGATTCGGACGCACCCGAGCACTGGAGAGAAGTCCATCTTCGTGAACGAGGGGTTCACCACTGAAATCCTGGATATGGAACAGGAGGAAAGCGAACGCCTCCTCGACTATCTGTACGCCTTCACGCGCCAGCCCCGCTTCATCTACCGCCACACGTGGGCGCCAGGAGATGTCGTCATGTGGGACAACGCGCTGACCTTGCATCAAGGGGTAGGTGACTACGCGCTTCCTCAGCGCCGGCTGCTCTATCGGACCATCGTTAAGGGCACCGTGCCGTTCTGAAGCTCTGAAGCATGAAAACGGACTACCTCGCGCTCAAGGCCGCCGGACACTCTTTGTTCCGCATGACAAACCAGGGGCTTGATTGCTCCCTGGTGCGGGCTAACATGGAGCGAATCGTTTCGAACAGTGACTGGTTTCCTGTTTGGACGACTGTAGGCGCAGACTTTGAGAAACTCGGCGACACAGCAGCTATGCAGGGGAACTTGGTGAGTGCCGGTCAGCTTCTCACAAAGGCTGCCCTCGCGTACCACTTCGCTCAGTATCTTCACTTTGAGGATCTCGATGAAAAGAAGCGCGCTGCAGTGGCAAAGGTTGCGTGCTACACCCGAGCTTTGCCGCTGCAGCCGGTCCCCGGCATGCGGCTCGAGATTCCGTACAGCGGAAGGACGCTCCCTGCGGTTCTTCGGTTGCCACCGGGGGTAGCTCGGGTGCCGCTGGCTTTGCTTGTTTGCGGCTCCGACTCATCCAAGGAGGAACACTTCGCGATTGAGAGGGAGTTTCTCGCACGAGGCATGGCAACGCTCTCGTTCGACGGCCCCGGCCAGGGCGAAGTGTCCGATTGGATGCCGATGCGGCCTTCGTACCACGAAGCCGTTTCTGCTGTCATCGACTATGTGCAGGCGGAGGAGGGCATCGACCCGCATCGCATTGGCGTCGTCGGCTTCGGCTTCGGCGGCATGCTCGCGGTCAGCTCGGCGGCGGCCGACCAAAGGATTCGAGCGTGCATTTCGGTCAGTGGCTATTTCGACATGGGTGTGATGAATTGGGACGACCCGATTCGCAGTTGGCGCTTCGCCCATATCGTTGGAGTCGAAACGATCGCTGCGGCTCGTGAGGTCGCTCGTGGCTTCACACTTGAAGGCTGGTGTGATCGCCTAGATTGCCCTGTCCTTGTCATGCATGGCCAGGCTGATGCAGGAATTCCTGCGGCCGCTGCAAAGAAAATTGCAGATCGAATTGGAGCCAACGCGGAGTACTGCCTAGTAGAAGCAGGGGTCCATTGTTTCCACAATGTCGCGTTTAGAACAACGCCACTGATTTGTGATTGGCTCGCTGCTCACGTGTAGCATGGCTTGCTGAGTGTTCCAGCTGAGCGATTGAATCGCATTGCTGCGCACATCAGTTCGCCAGTATGGCCGGGTGAGGCTGCAAGGAAAAAGAGCGGCGCCGCGCGACGTATGTTTTGTCCGACAGGTGTCCATGGTTTCAGTCATTGGAGACGACGACATGTCCATAGAACCGGACACAGGTGCCGCATTCTTCGCATGTGCCAGACCCTGCTCGGGGGCGCCGCTCGCGGCTGCGTCACGCGAGTCGGCATGGCACGGGCTTTGCACTTCGCAGGTCGCCTTTTCCATCCAACGGAGACAACAGCGAACAATCGTCAACCTCGAAGCCCGCTGTTGGTCCAACCGAGCAGAATCTGCTGCTCGTAGCCAGCGAAGGCATTCTTTCCATGCACGACAACGGAGATTTGCATGAGATCACCCTGCGCGAAGCTCGTTTGGCTGACGGACGAGCTCGCCGCCGGTCCCGGAAGCAGCGATGGATCGATCGACCACGCCATCTTGTTGGGCAATGGATCGCCAACCCCCTCTTCCGCAATTGCCAGGCCCTTGTGAGCGCCGGTGCGGGACTGGTCTTTAACGCGGCACGAGTTCCGGCATGGCTATCAACAACAGCGTCGTAAGTCGCTACCTCGCGATCTCGCTAGTGGCGGGAATCGTGCCGACGCTCGCAGTGGGCCTGCTGTACGACCGGTATGCGCAGGCGCTGATCGACGAGTTGGTCGGTGAGCGCCTGTCGGTCCAGCTCACCGCAATGTCGAAGCGCCTGGAGTCGTTTCTCGACGGTCGTCGCTATCAGGTGGAGACCCTGGCCAGCCACCCCGCCATGACCGCCTTGCTACGCGCCGACATCAGCGACGCCAGCGACGAGGCGCATGGGCTGCTGCAGCTGGAAGCCGACCTGCCGGACCTCTACGGCATCCTGCTGCTGGAAGAGGGCGGCCGGCTGCGCCATTTCGTGCCCGGACAGGCGGCCGCCGGGCCGCCCTACTGGAGCGAGCAACCGTTCTCGATTGCTTCGCTGCCGGTCACGCGTTTCGACAGCAATGAGGTGGTCGGGCCGGCCGCGCCGGGCGACGGCCTCGCCGGCTGGTTCCTGGTGCGCCATCCCCTGCCGGTCGCTGAGGGCCGGCGCCGGGTCGACATTGCGCTGCACGTACGCTTCTCCTCGCTGACTGAACTGATGGGCGGGCCCTCGGTGGCCGGCATCGTGCAGCCGGTTCTGAAAACGCCTGCCGGCTACTTCAACGCCGTCGGCGTGCGCGTCACCCCCGCCGAGCGCATGATCGCGGGCCCGGAGGTGTTGCCCGGCTGGCAACCGATGTTGCAGATCGAGCCCTCGGCGCTGCTCAGCCGTTTCGAGAATGCGCGGCGTGTGCTGCTGGTGGCCGTGCTCGGCACCGCCAGCGTCCTGGTGTTCCTGTTCTACCAGCTCGCGCGCAGTCTGCAGGGCCGCGTGGCACAGCTTGTGAGCGGAGTCGAAGCCATCGCGTCCGGCCAACTGGACCACCGCATCCGGGACCAGGGGCGCGATGAGATCGCGGCCGTTTCGCGTGCCTTCAACACGATGGCGGAGGGCCTTGCCAACACGTTCGCCCGATTGGCACGCGCGCAGCGGCTCGCTTCGCTCGGCGAATTTGCCGCCGGCATTGCGCATGAGGTGCGCAACCCGTTGTCCGCCATCAAGACGACGGTGCAGGCGCTCGCCCGACGCGAGGCCGATCCGCGTCGGCACCAGCTTCTGCAGGACGTGGAGACCGAGGTCACGCGGCTCACCCGCGTGGTGAGCGATCTATCTGATTTCGGGAAGCCGCGCCCTCCGGAACCGGCCGTGGCGCCGGTGCGCGAGATTTTCCGCCGGGTCGATGGCCTGGTGAAGGCCGAACTGAAGGCGCAGCGGCTGTCACTCGCGATCCAGGGCGACTCCGAGTTGCGCCTGTGGGTCGATGCCGACCATCTGATCCAGATCATGTTGAACCTGGTGCTCAACGCGATCCAGGCCACGCCGCCGGGCGGCCTGATCACACTGCGTGCGGCGCGCGCCGGCGACGGCTTCGGCGTGCTTGAGGTCCGCGATACGGGTCGTGGGGTGCCGCCCGAGGCGCTCGCGAAGCTGAGCGATCCGTTCTTCACGACCCGACCGAAGGGCATGGGCCTGGGCCTCAGCATTTCCCGACAATTGGCCGAGTTGAATGACTGCACGCTCGTGATCGAGAGCCAGGTGGGCGCGGGCACGGTGGTCACGTTGCGCGTGCCGATGCCGCGAGAGGAGACATAGGTTTTGAAACAGGTGCTGGTGATCGACGACGAACCCGGCGTGCTGAAGGCACTGGTGTTCGCGCTGGAAGAGGAGGGATTTGGCGTCGCGACCGCGGTGGACGGCGCCGGCGGATTGGATGCCGCCTGTCGAGGCGCGCCCGACATCGTGTTGCTCGACGTGAACCTGCCGGACATGAGCGGGATGGACGTGCTCGCGCGGCTCGCCACGGATCGGCCCGGGCTGCCCGTGATCATGATCTCCGCAACGAGCGACACGCGGCTGGCCGTGAAGGCGGTGAAGGCCGGCGCAGCGGACTACGTGACCAAGCCGTTCGAGCTCGATGAATTGCTCTACACGCTGCGCGGCGCGCTGCAGAAGGCGCGCATGGCCAGTGAGATCGATTACCGGCGGCAGGAATCGACCGCCCACGACGGAGTGATCGGTACGAGCGCACAGGTCCGCGCGCTGGCGGCGACCATCAGCCGCATTGCGGCGAGCCAGACCAAGCGTGTGCTGGTGCTGGGCGAGTCCGGCACCGGCAAGGCGCTGGTGGCGCGCGCCATCCACACGGCGAGTGCGCGCAGTGGAGGGCCCTTCGTCGAGGTGAACTGCGCCTCGCTGCCGGAGCAACTGATCGAGGCGGAGCTGTTCGGTGCGGAGAAGGGCGCCTACACCGGGGCGACGCAGCGGCGCGTGGGGCTGGTCGCGCTGGCGGACGGCGGCACACTGTTCCTGGACGAGATCGGCGAGCTGCCACTGGCACTGCAGGCCAAGCTGCTGCACTTCCTGGAAGACGGTCAGTACCGCCCAGTGGGTGGCACCCGTGGCGTGACCGCCGACGTTCGGGTGGTGGCCGCGACCAACCGCGACCTGGCCTCCGAGGCTTCGCGGGGCCGCTTCCGCGAAGACCTGTACTACCGGTTGAACGTGCTGCCGATCGCCCTGCCGACCCTGCGGGAGCGCGATGACGACGTGCTGGTACTGGCAGATCATTTCGCCGCGCGCTATGCCAAGTCCGAACGCTGCGAGACGATCCGCTTCTCGCCCGACGCGCGAGCCTGCCTGACGGCCTACGCATGGCCCGGCAACGTGCGCGAGCTGAAGAACCTCATCGAGCGTCTCACCATCCTCCATCCCGGCAGCGTGATCGAGCGTTCGCAGCTGCCCTCCGACCTGGACAGTGGGGAGGTGCGCTCGGCGGCCATCGAGCAGAAGCTGGCCGTCGAGGAGGAGAAGCTGCTGCGCGATGCTCTGGCCCGCGCGCAGGGCCATCGTGGCAGGGCCGCGGACCTGCTGGGCATCTCCCGCCATGCGCTGCTGCGCCGGCTGCAGCGGCTCGGGATCGATGGGGAGGGCCGCCCGTGAGGATTCGTGATCTGCTTCGCTGCGCCGCCACGCTGGTGATGGCCTGCCTGGCTGCAACCGGCGCCCATGCCCGCGTAGAGCTGGGGGCACCTGTTGGGCAGGCCGACATCACCATTGGCTGTCTCTACCCCCTGGCGGGCCGGGCCGCGATCTACGGCCGCGACAGCATCGCGGCGATCAAGCTGGCGCTCGCTGAGCTGGATGCTGAGCGCGCGCGCGACTGGCGCCCGCGGCTGCGAGTGATCGTGGAAGACGACCGCTCCAAAGCGGCCTATGGCGTTCGGCTGGCCAGCCAGTTCATCGATCACGACAAGGCGCAGTTCCTCTGCGGGGTGGTGAGTTCCGGTGTGGCGCAGGCGGTGAGCCGGCTGTCGCGTGCGCGCAAGGTGATCTTCGTCGGCACCGACCACGCCTCCTCGCGGCTCACGATCGAGGACTTTCACCGCTACTATTTCCGGGTTTCGAACGACACCTACACTTCGATGGCGGCCGGCGCGAAGTACCTTGCCGAGCAGCAGCGCGAGCGTGGTTGGAAGCGGCTGGCATTCCTGGGGCCGGACTACGACTATGGCCACGTCATGTGGGCCGACCTGCAACGCAGCCTGGCGGCCAGCGGCGCGAACTATGAGGTCGTTGCACAACTCTGGCCCAAGCTCTACGAACCCGACTATTCGGCGTACCTGACGGCCCTGATGCGCTCGCGGCCGGACGTGATCGTGACAGGCCTTTGGGGGGGCGACTTCCTTGCCTTCCTCGCGCAGGCCCACTCCAGCGAACTGCTCGGCAAGGTGCCCATAGCCAACTTCGATGCCGGCGGCAACTACGACGTGCTGGTGGCGCTGGGCGACCTGGCGCCGCCGAATCTCGTGCTCTCGGCGCGCCATCACAACAACTGGCCCGACACGCCGCGCAACCGCAAGTTCGTGGCCGACTTTTTTGCGGCGGAGGGGCGCTATCCGACTTATGCGGCAGAGGGCGCCTATGCCGGGATCCTGGCCATTGCGCGCGCGGTGGCCAAGGCCGGCAAGCCATTCGACGTCGAGAAGGTGGTGGGAGCGCTGGAGGGGCTCTGCCTGGAATTGCCGGAGGATCCGCCCGGGTTTGCCTCATGCATCGACCGCGAAACGCACCAGATCGCGCAGGCGCAGGCGATCGGGGAGGTGGTGGTAGACAACCGGTTTCCGCCGGCCCGGGTGATGCTTGGGCGGTGGCGGGTTTATCCCGCGGAGCAATTGCGGCCGTCGCCGGAACTGGTGCGGGAGCGCAGGCGGGCTGCCGGGGCGCCGTAGGCAACTCCCCGTCACTTCCGCGAAGGCCGCAGGGCTGAATCCGGCATGCGCGGATTCCGCGCGACCCGACCGCCGCCGTGCGCGGAATCCGCGCAACACCTCTCCACGAACTACGCCCAAGTCATTGATCCATAAGGCTTTCACGACGTGGCACGCTCCCTGCAATGTTCCTCGTGAGTGCAACCCAAAACTCACAAGGAGACAACGTGACCCTGAAGTTCCCCCTCACGCGCCTGGCTCGCAGCTTCGCGCTCGTCACTGCCGGCGCCGCCTTTGCGCTGCCGGCCGCCGCCGACAACGGCAAGTTCCGCATCGGCGTGGTGACCTTCCTGTCAGGCGCCGCCGCGGGCCCTTTCGGCGTGCCCGCCGCGAATGCCGCCAAGCTCGTGGTCGACGCGCTCAACAAGGGTGCCTTGCCCGCGCCCTACAACACCAAAGGCATCAGCGGTGTCGAGATCGAGATGGTGTTGATCGATGAGAACGGCGGCGCCACCAAGCAAGTGGAGGAATACCGCAACCTTGTGCAGCGCCAGAAGGTCGACATGGTGATCGGCTACATCTCCTCCGGTGACTGCCTCGCGATTGCCCCGGTGGCCGAGGAGCTCAAGACCCCCACGGTGTTCTTCGACTGCGGCACCTCGCGCCTGTTCGGCGAGACGCTGAAGAACCCGAATTACGTGTTCCGCACAGGCCTCGATGCCGTGGTCGACAACGTGGCCGCTGCCCGTTACATCGTGGAGACGAAGCCGAACGTGAAATCGGTTGGCAGCATCCAGCAGAACTATGCCTGGGGCCAGGATGCCTGGGCCGACTTCAGTCTTGCTTTCAAGCAGCTCAAGCCGGACGTCAAGGTCGTTTCCGAGCAGTGGCCGAAGCTGGGCCAGGGCCAGTACGGCGCCGAGATTTCCGCGCTGTCCGTCAGCAACCCCGACCTGATCCACTCCAGCTTCTGGGGCGGCGACATGGAGGCGCTGGTGCTGCAAGGCGGCGCGCGCGGCCTGTTCGACAAGCGCGTGATGCTGCTGACTGCGGGCGAGACCGGCTTTGAGCATTTCAAGGACCAGACGCCCAACGGCACGATCGTCGGCGGCCGCGGCCCGTTTGGCGCCTTCGCGCCGAAGAACGCGCTCTCCGACTGGCTGCGCGCGACCTACAGCGCCGCGCACAAAGAGCAGCCGACCTACCCCGCGTTCAAGATGATGCAGGCCATCCTGGGCATGAAGGCGGCCGCGGAGAAGGCGGGCAAGCCCGGCACCATGCCGACGCAGGAGCAGGTGATCGCGGGCCTCAAGGGTCTCACCTTCGAATCGCCCAGCGGCACGGTGCGCATGAGCCGCGCCGGTGGCCATCAGGCTGTACAGGGCGTTGCCTACGGCGAGTACCAGTATGACCCCAAGACCCGCAAGGCCACCATCACCAATGTGAAGGACTATCCGGGCGACTGCCTGATGCCCCCCGATGGCACAAGCCATGCAGACTGGATCAAGGCGGGCTTCCCGGGTGCCAAGTGCAGCCGAACATCGCCTGAGACCAAGGAGCGCACCTCGTGAGCACCTTGCTGGCCATCGTCATCGACGGCGCCATCTACGCCTCGTGGCTGTTCCTCGTGGCTGCCGGCCTGACGGTGATCTACGGGGTGATGCGCATCCTCAACATGGCACACGGCAGCTTCTACGCGATCGGCGCCTACTGCGCCGCCTCGCTCACGGGCTGGTACTTCTCCGGCGAGTCCGGGACCAGTCCGTACTGGAGCTACCTGCTGCTGTTCGGCTGCGCCGTCGTCGGCGGCCTGGTTGTGGGCGTGCTGGTGGAGCAGGGGCTGCTGCGCCACCTGCGCGGCCGCGATGAGATCCTGATAGTGATCGTCACTTACGCGCTGCTGCTGATCCTGGAGGACGTGGTGAAGCTGGTGTGGGGCGTCAACCCCTACATGGCGTACCAGCCCTACCGTCTGCTTGGGCAGAGCTCGGTCACGGATTCGCTGCGCTTCGCCAACTACGACCTCGCACTGGTGGCGATCTCGCTCGCGGTCGGCGCCGCCGCATGGTGGGCGCTGAACCGTACCGACAAGGGGCGCTTGCTGCGCGCGGTGATCCACGACCGCGAGATCGCCACAGCGATGGGGGTGAACGTCAACCTGATGTTCGCCATTACCTTCGCGATCGGCTCCATGCTCGGTGCGCTTGCCGGGGCACTCACTGCACCGGCCATCTCCGTCACGCCGGGCATCGGTGTCGAGGTGATCGTGCTGGCGTTCGCCGTGGTGGTGGTGGGCGGCCTGGGCAGCGTCGGCGGCGCCGCTGCCGGCGCGGTGCTGGTCGGTCTCGCCCGTTCCTTCGCTGTCCATCTGGCGCCGCAGATCGAGCTGTTCGTGATCTACGGCGTGATGTTCCTGGTGCTCGCGTTCCGACCGCAGGGCCTGTTCGGCCAACTGCAGCCTCGAAAGATCTAGATGAAATTCAAGACCGAACTGGGGCTGCCGCTGGCGGCCGGGGCGATTGCTGCCCTGGGCTGGGCCGGGCCCGACTGGTTGAGCTTCCTGCTCACCCTGGCCTTTGCCAAAGGCCTGGTGGTTCTCGGGGTGGTGCTGCAAATGCGCGCCGGCCTCGTTTCCTTCGGCCAGGCGCTGTACTACTGCATCGGCGGCTACGCTGCCGGCCTGGCCGCCAAGCACCTGGGCATCCAGGATGCCTTCGTGCTGCTGGCGCTCGGCGCGGTGGCCTCGCTGGCGATGGCTGCGCTGTGCGGCCTCATGGTGGCGCGCTACCGCGACATCTTCTATGCCATGCTTTCGATGGCGCTGTCGATGATCGTCTACGGCATGCTGGTGAAGTCCAGCGCGCTCGGCTCCACCGACGGCTTCAACGTGGCGAACCCGAGCTACCTTGGCTTCCAGCCGGATCCGTCGCAGGCCAAGCGCGTCGCCTTCCTGGTCACGTTGGCGATCGCGCTGGTTGCGGCCCTGGCTTGCCACCGCGTGCTGCGCTCGCGGTTTGGTCGCCTTTCGGAGGCAGTGCGCGAGAACGAGATCCGGGTTGACTTCCTCGGCATCTCGCCGCTCGGGCTCGTCTACCTGAACTACTGCGGCGCGGCCGTACTGTCGGCGCTCGGCGGCGGCCTGATTGCCATCGCCACCGGCCATGTGGATCCCGACATGGCGTTCTGGGCCACCTCGGGCGAGTTCGTCTTCATGGCCCTGCTCGGCGGCACGGCGCATGTGGCGGCACCGTTCGTGGCAGCCATCGTGTTCTCCGCGGTGCGCACCTTCGCCATTCAGGAGGCGCCGCACCTGTGGCAGCTCACGCTGGGCAGTGTCCTGCTGGCACTGATCCTGTTCTTGCCCAAGGGCTTGTGGAGCCTGGTGTCCCGCAGACGTGCCGCCGTTCCGGCCGAGGTTCCGCACGTGACGAAGGAGGTGACCCCATGAGTGTGCTCGAAACACGCCAGCTCACTCGCACCTTCGGTGCCGTGGTCGCCGCCAAGTCGCTGGACGTGACCATCCAGCGCGGCGAGATCGTCGGAGTGATCGGCTCCAACGGCGCCGGAAAGACCACGTTCATCAACATGGTGACCGGGTACCTGCCGCCCACCTCGGGCGACATCCTGTATGAGGGCAGCTCGGTGCTCGGGATGAAGCCGCGCCAGATCACGCGGCTCGGCCTGGCGCGCTCGTTCCAGGTCGCGCAGCTGTTCCCCCAGCTCACCGTGCTGGACAACGTGCTGATGGCGCTGGCGGCGGCCCACGAAGCGCAGCCCTCCGTGCTGCAGCACTTCGAAACTGCGGATGCGGTGCGCGAGGCCCGCCGCATCCTGCAGGCCTTTGGCGTGGCGCACTACGCGGACAGCGAGGCCAGTGCCGTGCCGCAGGGCGCGCGCAAGCTGGTCGACATCGCGATGGCCCTGGTCTCGAAGCCGCGCATGCTGCTGCTGGACGAGCCCACCAGCGGCGTGAGCGCCGACGAGAAATTCCCCTTGATGGACACCGTGATGGCCGCCGTGCAGCAAAGTGGCGTGACGGTGCTGTTCGTGGAGCACGACATGGAAGTGGTGGAGCGCTACGTCTCGCGCATCCTGGCGTTCTACAGCGGCGAGATCATTGCCGACGGCCCGCCGGCCGCGGTGCTGGGCAACGCGCGCGTACAGGAGTTGGTGGTCGGCAAGCGGGCTCCGGCACGCGAGGAGGCTCTTGCATGACCGGGCTCGCCCTCGACATCCAGGGATTGGACGTCGCCATAGCCGGCACGCCCATTCTGCGCAACGTGAGCCTGAAGTTGCCGCAAGGCAGCATGGCTGGCCTGATCGGCCGCAATGGTGCGGGCAAGACCACGCTGATGCGGGCAGTCATGGGGCTGCTTCCCTCGCGCTCGACGGCGCTCGTGTGCGCCGGCGAGTCGCTCGCGAGCCTGGCGCCGCACACCCGCGCCGGCCGCGGCATCAGCTATTTGCCCGAGGAACGACGCCTGATCCCGGCGCTCACGGTGGAGGAGAACATCCTGCTGCCCGCCTGGGCCAACAGCATCCGCGACGCCCGCGAGCGCCTGGCCTGGATCTACGACCTGATGCCGGAGCTGAACGAGCACCGCCACCGCCGCGCGCTGCAGCTCTCGGGGGGCCAGCAGAAGCTGGTGGCCCTGGCCCGCGCGCTGATGCCGGGGCGCAAGCTGCTGCTGCTGGACGAACCTTTCGAGGGGGTGGCGCCGGTGCTTTCGCGCCGTCTCACCGAGGTGGTGGCCGAGCTGGGGCGCGATGGCCTCACCGTGCTGCTCAGCGAATCGGACGACAAGCATTCGGCAGACCTGGTGGACCAGGTCTGGCGCATCGAACGTGGCGTGGTGCACGCTGCCTGACAAGGGAACCGATATGACAGGATTCAATTTCGAAACCACGCCGCGCATCGTCTGCGAGCAGGGCGGCTCTGACCGCCTCGGCGAACTCGCCCGCGGGCTCGGCGTGCGCCACTTCTTCCTCATCACCGACCAGCCCTTGCTGCAGGCCGGCCTGCTGGCGCCCGCGCTGGCAAGTCTGCGGATCGCGGGAATCGCCGCCACCGTTTACTCCGACGTGCTGCCCGATCCGCCCGAGGAGCGGGTCCTCGCTGCCGTGCAGGCCGCCCGCGAAGCGGGCGCCGATGGCGTCGTGGGCTTCGGTGGTGGCAGTTCCATGGACACCGCCAAGCTCGTGGCCTTGCTGGCGCGCACGCCGGCGGCTCTGCAGGATATCTATGGGATCGGCCTGGCGCAGGGGCCGCGCCTGCCGCTCGTGCAGGTGCCGACCACCGCCGGCACCGGCTCGGAAGTGACGCCGATCGCGATCGTCACCAGCCCGACTTCCGAGAAGAAGGGCGTGGTCTCTCCCTTGCTCTACCCTGACTTCGCGCTGCTCGACAGCCACCTCACGCTGGGCCTGCCGCCTCGCCTTACGGCGATGACGGGAATCGATGCCATGGTGCACGCGATCGAGGCCTTCACGTCGCGCCACAAGAAGAACCCGGTGTCGGACGCGCTGGCGCTCAAGGCGTTGGCGCTGCTGTATGCCAACCAGCGCAAGGTGCTCGAAGAGCCGCGCAACGGGACGGCGCGCGAGCACATGCTGCTTGGCTCGCTGCTGGCGGGCATGGCGTTCGCGAACGCGCCGGTGGCGGCGGTGCATGCGCTGGCATATCCGCTGGGCGGCCATTTCCGCGTGCCGCACGGCCTGTCGAACGCGCTGGTGCTGCGGCCGGTGCTGCGCTTCAACCTGGAACATGCGGCGCCGCTGTACGCGCAGCTGGGCGAAGTGATCGGCACGGCCCGGCCCGGCCAACCTCCCATCGAAGGCGCCCGGGCGTTCGTCGATGCCATGGCCGCGCTGGTGGCCGTGATGCCGTTCGAGCAGAACCTGCGCGCAGTCGGCGTGGAACGGAGCGACCTGCCGATGCTGGCGGAGGACGCACTCAAGGTCCAGCGCCTGCTGGTGAACAACCCGCGCGACGTGGCGCTTGCCGACGCGCTCGCGCTCTACGAGGAGGCTTTCTGATGGTGCAGTTGAAAGATACGGCGTTGCTGAAGCGCCTGGCGTTCATCGGCGGCGAGTGGGTCGCTGCGCAGGGCGGCGAGTCGCACGAGGTGTGCAACCCGGCCAACGGCGAAACGATCGCAGCCGTTCCCGACATGGACGCCGCTGACACCGATCGCGCCATCGCCGCAGCGCAAGCCGCGCTGCCCGCCTGGCGCGCGCGGCCGGCGAAGGAGCGCAGTGCCTTGCTGCGCCGCTGGCACGATCTCGTGATTGGCGCGGAACAGGACCTCGCGCTGCTCATGACCTTGGAGCAGGGCAAGTCGCTCGTCGAAGCGCTGGGCGAGGTGCGGTACGGCGCTTCATTCATCGAATGGTTCGCGGAAGAGGGCAAGCGCGCCTACGGCGACCTGATTCCGGCACCGACGGTCGACCGTCGTCTGATGGTGATGAAGCAGGGCGTGGGTGTCACCGCGGCCATCACGCCGTGGAACTTCCCCATCGCGATGATCACGCGCAAGGTTGCGCCTGCACTGGCCGCTGGTTGCACCTCGGTCGTGAAGCCCGCAGAGGCGACGCCGCTGTCGGCCCTCGCGCTGGCCGAACTGGCGCAGCGTGCCGGCATTCCGGCCGGCGTGATCAACGTCGTCACCACCGCAAGGCCGGCGCTTGTCGGAGGAGCCCTCACGGCCAGCACGGTCGTGCGCAAGCTCTCGTTCACCGGCTCCACGCCCGTCGGCAAGCTGCTGATGGCGCAGTGCGCCGCTACGGTCAAGCGCGTTTCGATGGAACTGGGCGGCAACGCACCTTTCATCGTTTTCGACGACGCCGACCTGGACCTCGCCGTGCAGGGCGCGATCGCTTCCAAGTACCGCAACGCGGGCCAGACCTGTGTCTGCGCCAACCGGTTCCTGGTGCACGAGGCCGTGTTCGATGCCTTTGCCGAGCGGCTGGTGCATGCGGTGGAGCAGCTGAAGGTCGGTGCCGGCGTCGAGCCCGGGGTGCACATCGGGCCCTTGATTGACGGCCGGGCGCTGGCCAAGGTCAGCCGTCTGGTCGATGAAGCGCGAAGCCAGGGCGCACGTGTGCTGACGGGTGGTGTTGTGCACGCGCTGGGTGGCAACTTTTACGTGCCGACGGTCCTGGCTGGCGTCACGAGCGAGATGGCCGTTGTGCGCGAGGAGATCTTCGGGCCGGTCGCACCGTTGATGCGGTTCGCGAGCGACGATGAGGCCGTGCAGCTCGCCAATGACACGCCCTTCGGTCTAGCCGCCTACTTCTACACGCGCGACGTGCGCCGAGCCTGGCGTGTCGCCGAGCGGCTCGAGTACGGCATGGTCGGCGTCAATGAGGGCCTGATCTCCAACGAGGTAGCACCGTTCGGCGGCATCAAGGAGTCGGGGGTCRGTCGCGAGGGTTCGAGGTATGGGCTCGACGAGTACCTCGAAACCAAGTACGTCTGCCACGGCGGGGTCTGAGCCGCGGCAGGTTCTTTCGAACACGAGTGCGTCTATCAGTCAGAGGAGACACCAATGAACCCCATCCGGAGACGAGCATTCTGTGCCGCGGCAGCCGCGGCAGCCGCGGCAGCCTCGGCAGCCTCGGCAGCCTCGGCGCCGTGGATCGTGTCTGCGCGCGGCAGCGAACCAGGCGTCTCTGACAACAAGGTGGTGTTCGGTCAGACCATCGGCTTCGACAGCGTCTGGGGCAGTCTCTACCGCAACTATACCGACGGGCTGCTCGCCTCCTTCGCCCAGGTGAATGCGCAAGGCGGCATGCATGGCCGCCAGCTCTCGGTGGTGCGCCGGGAGGACAACTACGTCGTCGACAAGGCACTCACGAACGTCCGTGCGTTCGGGCAGGGTGCGGATGTATTCGGACTCGCATGCATCGGCGGCACCGGCATCACGCTGGCCGCGATGCCGCTGCTCGAGGAGTATCGGCTGCCGGCAGTGGGCACACTGACTGGAGCCGACGGAGCTCGTGTTTACAACCGCTACCTCTTCCACACGCGCACGGCCTACTCCAATGAGGTCGAGAAGATGGTGGAGCATCTCGCGACGATCGGTACACGCCGCATCGCGGTGGTCTACCAGGACAACGCTTTCGGCAAGAGCACCCTGGCCGCTGCACACAAGGCGGCGCAGCGGTTCCATGCGCAATTGGTGGCGGACGTCCCGCACCCCGCGGAAAACTGGGACGGCCGGGGCATGGCCGCGACGCTCGTGAAGGTTGCTCCCCAGGCCGTGCTGCTGTTCACGTCGCCGAGCACGGTGGCCGACCTGATGAAGCAGTACAAGGCGCAGGCACTTGCGGCGCTGCCTTCGCCCTGGGTCCTCTCGGTCACATCGGTGCCCAAGCTGTTCGAGCTGCTGGAGGCTGATGTCCGCGGCATCGCGATCACGCAGGTGATGCCGCATCCACTCGGCTCGTCGCGCGCTGCGCGCAACTTCCGCTCCGTGATGGCTCGGCATGGCAACGAGGACCACCTGTCTTACGAAACCCTGGAAGGCTTCATGACCGGCCGGGTGATTGCGGAAGGCTTGCGGCGCGCCGGCCGCAATCTCACTCGCGACGGCTACATACGCGCGCTCGAAAGCTTCGAGCTCCAGAGCTTTGACGAGCTCGATTACCGATACACAGCCTCGAGCCACCTGGGCCCATCCTTCGTGGAAGTGACGCTGTTGGGAGCTGGCGGCACCGTGCTGCGCTAGTGGTGGGCACTCGAAGTTTTTGCACTTTTACTTCTTGAGGCAATGCGCCTGCATTTGTGGCGGCGCACCCTTGGGGATGCCTGATCTTCAGCAGGATAAGGATCTGTAGGCGGCGGAATACATGAATGCGACACATGCCAAAGGCTCGGAAGAGTACGACGCCTTCCTCAATCTGGTCGACTTCAAATGGCTCATGGCTGGCGTGGGCTGGCGGGTCAATCTGTCGCGCCTGCAGAGCGATGGTGCCTATATCGATGAGTGCCTGCAGCGCGCTCTGAGGAGCGACTCCGAGTTGCTGAGGGAACGCAGCGTCGAGTTGCTCGGCTTGCGGCGCAGCACGAATGCGCATTGCGACGTTGATATGCCGAGCGCATTCAACGGCCTGGCACGTGATGGGCGCTGAATGAGGCCGTCCGATTTGCAGCTGCGCGTGGGGCTACTGAGGGATGCCTCAAGCCAGGTACGGACAAGTACATAGCTGATCGGCGCGGGCGGGCGGGACGATCAGCAACGCGCATGTCAGCAGGAAAACCCGGACCATGCCGAGGCCGGCGACGCAGTGTAAGTGCCGGGACCAAAAGGTCGTCTTGCCCCTTGGTGCGCGGCCCGTTGTCACCGCGCCATTTGGCCGAACAGCCTACGACGATCGGCCGTCTCCGGCCAGGAAACGTTCGACCAACGCAAACTGCTCCGGCGTGTTCAACGCGGGCGCATGGCCGCATCCCTGGATCTCGACCACCACCGCGAGTGGTCCGCGCGTGCGCATCTGCTCCGCGGCGTCCGGCAGCAACAGGTCCGAGTGCGCGCCACGCAGGCAAAGCACGGGCACGTCGAGGCTGTCCCATGCCGGCCACAGCCCTTCCGGGTTGCTTGACTGCAACTGCATTGCGATCCCCGGGTCATAGTGCGGAGTGACACGGCCATCGGGCAACCGGCGCACCGAGGTTTCCGTGAGGCGTCGCCACTGCGCGTCAGAGAGGCGACCGTACGGCGCATAGACAGTGCGGAAGTACGCTTCGAGTTCGCTCACGCTGCCGAAGGCCGGTGGTCGGCTGGCATAGGTGAAGATGCGTTCGACGGCCTCAGGAGCCGGGCACGGGCCGATGTCATTGATCACCAGCCGGCGCAGCCGGCCTCTGAGCGTCGTGGCGGCGGCCAGGATGCCGATCGCGCCGCCCATCGACGTGCCGAGCCAGTGGAAATGCGGTAGCCCGAGCTGGTCGACGAGCGAGGC
The DNA here is from genome assembly GCF_056402355.1 of Variovorax sp. P4_B11. NCBI lineage: Bacteria > Pseudomonadati > Pseudomonadota > Betaproteobacteria > Burkholderiales > Comamonadaceae > Variovorax > Variovorax sp. P4_B11. The sequence continues at coordinate 33,668 of NZ_JBFUHO010000044.1, read as the reverse complement.
GGCCAGCCGCACATAGAACGGCAACGTGTATTCGTTCGCAGGGTCCGGGCTCCATTGCGACAGGCCGCGTCCGATGGTGTCGGGGCAGATGACGCGGTAGCGTTGCGCCAGCTGCGCGGCGATGTCGTCCATGTCGCGGCCAGTGCGAGCGAAGCCGTGCCAGGCGATCACCGCGTCGCTCGCGGCGTTCGGCCCGGCCCACTCGGTGTAATGCAGTTCGCGCCCTTCGCAGCGCAGGTAATTCGATGTCGGCTTCATGGCTCGGACCCCCGCGACATGCGTAGGCGGCCGACGATGCCGCTGGGGAAGTGGTACACGGAAAGCACGAACAGGATCCCCAGCCATAGCAGCCAGCGGTCTGGTGACACGAAGTGGGGCAGGAGCGGCAGGCCGCTCAGCACCGAACCGCCGAGCTTCAGTAGATCCTGCAGGTAGTTCTGCGCCAGCACGAACAACGCCGCGCCGACCACCGCGCCATATATCGTTCCCATGCCGCCGATCACGACGATGAGCAGCACGTCGAGCATGATCTCGAACGACAGCGTGGTGTCCGGCCCGGTGTAGCGCAGCCACAACGCGAGCAGCGCACCGGCGAGCGTAGCGAACAAGGCCGAGAGCACGTTCGACACGGTGCGATACGCCACCGTGCGGAAGCCGAGCGCCTCGGCCCGAAAGTCGTTCTCGCGGATGGCCTCCAGCACGCGGCCGAACGGCGAATTGACGATGCGCAGGAGGGCGAGGAAGCTCGCTGCGACCACCACCAGCAGGAGGTAGTAGGTGAGCACGCGGCCGTCGATCGTCACACCGAGCAGCGGCTGCTCGAAAAGCTCGAACGAGGGCGACAGCCATTCCGGGGTGCGGAAGCTGAGCCCGTCCTCGCCGCCCGTGATATGGCTCAGCTGCGAGGCCAGCGTCAGGAAGCCCGATGCGACCGCCAGTGTGATCATCGCGAAGAAGATCGCCTTCACCCGCAGGCTGAAGAGACCGATGGCCACTGACAGCAGCAGCGAGAGCAGCAACGCCGCGCCGAGCCCGATCAGCACCGAACTCGCGCCGGCACCGAGGCGGCTGCTGGCGATCGCAACGCCGTAGGCGCCGATGCCGAAGAACATGGTGTGCGCGAAACTCACCACGCCGGTATAGCCGAGCAGAAGGTCGTAGCTCGCCACCAGCAGGATGAATACGAGGGCCTTGGCGGCGACGCCCAGCGCCTTGTGGCCGGGAAAGAGGAACGGGGCGAAAGTCAGCGCGATGGCAATGAGCACCAGCGCCAGGGCGAGCCAGCGGCTGCGCGGTACGTCGTGGGAGAGCAGTCGGTCGATCATCGTGCTTGCCCTCATTGCTGCCCGACGGGATAGAGGCCGTTCGGCCGCCACAGCAGCACGGCCACCATCAGCGCGATGGTGGAGAAGAGCGCGAGCTTGGGCATCAGAAAGCCGGCGTAGTTGGCGACCAGGCCCACCATCAGGGCACCCACGAAGCAGCCAAACGTGGACCCGAGTCCGCCGATGATGATGACGGTGAAGATCAGCACGTTCACCTGAGTGCCGATCTGCGGCACCACGCTCTGCTGGTACAGCGCCCAAAGCGCACCGCCCAGGCCGGCCAGTGCCGAACCGGCGACGAACACGCCGATGAAGAGCCGCCGTATCCGGTAGCCCAGCGCCTCGACCATCTCGCGGTCCTGTACGCCGGCGCGTACGAGCAGGCCCACCTTGGTGCGGGTCAGCACCCACAACATCGCCACGAAGACAACGCTGCCGACAGCGACCGCCAGCAGCCGGTACTTCTCGACGGACGCATCGCCGAATGAGAAGGAGCCGCGCAGCGCCTGCGGCAGCGGCACGGCCAGCTGGTCGGGCCCCCAGAAGACCTTGATCAGCTCCTCACCGATGATCAGGCCGCCCATCGTGACCAGGATCTGCCTGAGCGGCATGCCGTAGACGGGACGCACCAGCAGTCGCTCGAATACGAGCCCGGAGATCGCAACCATTGCCGCGGCGGCGAGCATCGCGGCGAGCACTGCGGCAGCGTTCAGCCACAGCGATTCGCTGCCGACCCAGGCGCCCAGCGCCAGCATGGTGGTCATGGCGACATAGGCACCCAAGGCGATGAATACGCCGTGGCCGAAGTTCAGAACGTCCATCAGCCCGAACACCAGCGTGAGGCCGGACGAGACGAGGAAGATGATCATGCCCATCGCCAGGCCGGCGACGGTCAGCGTCACCCAGGTGCCGGTGTGGCCGACAGCAGGCAGCGCGAGGGCCGCCAGTGATGCAAGCAGGGCCAGAGGCCGCAGGTCGAAGCGCGCCTGCGGCACCGCGGCCGAAGGCGCGGGCAAAGTGGCGGTGGTCATTGGTGTACTCCCAGAGAAAGGCCGAGCAGCCGCTGCTGCAGCGCTTCGTTGTCGGCCAGGTCGGCCATCGCGCCCGTGTGCACGATGCGCCCGTTGTCCATCACGGCGACGCGGTCGCCGATGGCCTTCGCCATGGCGAAGTTCTGCTCCACGAGCAGCACCGTCGTGCGCTGCCGCTTCAGCTCGGCGAACGCGCTAATCAGGTTCTGCACCATCGCCGGCGCAAGCCCCTTGCTGGGCTCGTCGATCAGCAGCAGAGCGCGCGGCTCGATGATCGCGCGCGCGATCGCGAGCATCTGCTTTTGGCCACCCGAGAGCTTTCCTGCCGGATACAGCCAGAACTTCTTCAGGGCGCCAAAGAGCGAAAGGACCCACTCCAGCCGCGCCCCGTCCAACGCGTCGGCGGTGGCCGCCCCTCGCGCGGCGAGCACGAGATTCTCCTTGACCGTCAGGTCGGCGAAGATCCCCATGTTTTCCGGCACATAGGCGATGCCGAGCCGCGCAATCTCCGGCGTGGCCAGCGCCCCGATCGGTGCGCCGCGGAAGTGCAACTCGCCGCGCGAGGCACGCCAGAGGCCCATGATCGTTCGCAGCGTGGTGGTTTTGCCGGCACCGTTGCGGCCCAGGAGCATGGTGACATCGCCCTCTCGCACCTCCAGGTCCACGCCGTGGAGGATGTGATAGGCGCCGATGTGCGTGTGGACGTCCTTCAATTGCAGCAGGGCGGTCATGCGGGCTGCTCCTGTGGCATGACGCCGAGATAGGCTTGTTGCACGACGGCCGACGCCATCACCGCGCCGGGTTCGCCTTCGGCCACCAACTGCCCGTTGTGCAGGACGATGATGCGGTCGGCCAGCTCGCGCACCACGTCCATCTTGTGTTCCACCAGCAGGACCGCGCAATCGCGTCGCTGCTTGAGCTGCCGCACGAGGTCCAGGATCACCGGCACTTCGTCCACGCTCATCCCCGCCGTCGGCTCGTCGAACATGTAGACCTTGGGATCGAGGGCGATCAGGAGCGCGACCTCCAGCTTGCGCTGGTCGCCGTGGGCCAGCGCGCTGGCGAGCACGTTGGCCTTGTCGAGCAGACGCACCCTCTCAAGGAGGGACTGCGCCTCGTCGATCCAGGCGCGCCGGTCCAGCCACACGTGCGCGAGGTCGAAGCCGCCGCCGTGGCGGCCCGACTCGCGCGCCTGCACTGCGAGGCGCACATTCTCCTGCGCGGTGAGGTGCGGGAACAGTTGCGTGAGCTGGAACGCGCGGCCCAGCCCGCGCCGCGCGCGCAGTGGCGCGGGCAAGCGGCTCACGTCCTCGCCGTTCAGCCACACCTCGCCTTCGGTGGCCGGCAACTGGCCGGAGATCAGGTTGAAGTAGGTCGTCTTGCCGGCCCCGTTGGGGCCGACGATGGCGGTCAGCGTGCCCGGCGCGAAGCGGCAGGACACGGCGTTGACAGCCACGTGTCCGCCGAAACGAATCGTTAGGTTCTTGGTTTCAAGCATGGTTCTCTATCAGGGACAAGATCAAGGACAAGTGCCGATCACGTAGTAGCTGGACCCCGTCTTCTTCAGCGTGGTGATGACCGTGCTGTTCCACAGACCCATGTTCTGCAGGGAACCGTACGCAAAGGTGTAGCCGTAATTCGCATAGGCACGACCCGCCGTCGTGTGGGCGAAGTTGGAGGCCGTGTAGCAGCTGTCATCGCTGCGGGTGGTCGTACCCGAGGCCGATGCCGAGGTCGCGCCTTCGGCCCCGTTGGCATCGATCGCGCGCACAGTCCAGCTGTAGGTGGTGTCCGCAGACAGACCGCTGTCGTTGTAAGGGCTGGCAGCGACCGGCGAGGCCGTGACCAGCGCACCGTCGCGGTAGACTTTGTAGCCGCTGGCGCCGCTGACCGAAGCCCAGCTGATCGTCATGCTGCTGGCGCTGGCGTTCGAGGTGCCCACGCCCACTGGCGCGGGCAGTGTGCCGCCGCCGCTTGCGCCCGCGGACACTTTGTCCACCATCGCCTTGATGGCGGTCATCTGTGTGCCGGCCTTCTGCGCGAAGTTCGAGCCGTACCAGCCGAGCCAGTCCCAGCAGCCGCCGGTGTTGGCGAGCGAACCGCTGGCGGCCGTCATGCGATAGGTGCTGTCGTTCTTCGTCTGCGGGAACAGCACGATGATGCTGTTGGTGTCGGCCCAGCGGGTATAGCCGGTGTTCTTGAGGTATTTGTCGCCGATGGTGGCGTAGTTTTGCGCGCAGCCATGCAGGACCACATGGAGCTTGCAGACGGCGCCGGTCGCGCAGTTGGCCGGTACATAGAGCCAGCCGTTGGCGGCCATGCCCGGATTGCTGTTGATGAACGCGCTCTGGTCGAACTCGATGTAGTTGCCGGCCGCGGGCGCGTCGTTGCGCGCATTCAGCGTGCCGTAGAACTTGCTTAGCACGGCCTTGGCGCCGTCGTAGCCGCAGTTGCTGATGTAGGGCGAGGCCGAGTTGTTGCAAGCGTTGTTGCCGGTCGAATCGAAATCGGTCGGCATTACATGGGCGGTGTTGTCGCGCTTGATGTAGTCGAGATTAGCCGTCGCCACGCCATTGTTCTGGTACAACGTATTGACCGCGTTCATCTCGTTCGGACCGACGGTCGTGTCACTATTGCCTACCCACAGGAAGACCTTCTGCTTGGCCACATTGACCTTGTCGTCGATGGTCGTGCTGCTCCAGTTGTTGATGTCGGCCTGCATGGTGTTGATCATGCTGGTGCTGACCACGGCGTTGCTCATGCAGTTGCTGGAGTAATAGTGCCCGCCGCAGCTGTACGGACCGCCGGTGAAAACGCCGACGCCCTTGAAGGTGGCCGAGAAGGCATAGCCCAATTGGCTGGCCATATACCCGCCCGAGGACATGCCCGACACCGTGGTCTGGCTGGTGTCTACATTGAAGGACGGCAGTGCGACAACAACCGCTTGAGCCGAGGGCGATGTAGCCAGGGCCGAGACGGCCAGGGCCAAGCCAAGAAGCGCGTGAAATTTCATTGCAAGTCTCCTAACTCATTGTTTTTTGCCGACGCCGCATGCGCTGAACGACGGGCCGGCCCCGTTCCTGCCAATCCGTTGGTTCAGAAGCGCCGGGGGCGCCTCATTCCAAAGCACTTATTGCTGGTTGCGGATCGGGATGTTCATCTCTTCGGGCTTGATTTCCCGGATCAATTCCGGCACGCCCCAGGCGAGCGCGGGGTCGTCCTTGATGCGCGTGTGGTACATCGAGTGCATCGCCTGGTGGTCTTCCTTGCGCAGCGTGATCTTGCCCTTGGGCGACTCGAAACTCATGCCTTCCATGGCTGCGATCAGCTTGTTGGTGCTGGTGTCGCCGTTCGTGTACTTGAGCGCCTCGACCACTGCCACGGCGGCATTGAAGCCGTCGAGAGTGAAGAAGTCGGGCGGGGCCTTGTAGCGGCTGTAGTGGTTCGCCACGAGCCACTCGTTGACCTTGTTCTTGGGAATGCCGAAGTAGTAGAAGGTCGACCCTTCCATGCCGGCCAGCTGCTTGTAGGGGACCATCCCCTGCAAGGTGGTGCTGACGGTCGAGATCTCGATCCCGTGGCGTTTCAGGTCCATGTCCGCGATCTTCAGGGGGTTGCCGGCGCCGGCCCAGTAGACGTAGATGATCTTGCGGCCGGGCTTGTCCTTGAGTGCCTGGATGATGCGCTGGGCACCCGCGGTGAAGTCGGTGGTCGTCATCGGCAGGTATTCCTCGTGCACGATGCGGGACTTCTTCAGCGCTTCCTTGAAGGCCTTGATCCCGTCGCGGCCAAATGCATAGTCCTGCGCCAGCGTGGCGATGTGCACGTTGTCCTTGTCGAGCGCGACGGCGCTGGCGATCGCATCCTGCGAGCTGTTGCGCGCGGTGCGGAAGACGTACTTGTTCCAGCGCTCGCCGGTGATGGAGTCGGCAACCGCCGTCTCGACGAGGAAGACCTTCTTGAATTCCTCGGCCACCGGCAGCATGGCCAGCGCGACCGCGGACGACGTGGCGCCGACCGCGATGTCGGCCTTGTCGTCGGCGTAGGCGGCGGCCAGCAAGTTCTTGCCCACGTCGGGCTTGCCCTGGTCGTCGCGCTCGATCACGACGAGCTTGCGGCCAGCCACGGCCATGGTGCCGCCGGTGGCATATTCAAGGCCCAGTTGGAAGCCGGTCTGCGCCTGCTTGCCGTAGGCCTCCAGCGGCCCGGTGAGGCTATGGATCTGCGCGATCCGGATTTCCTTTGGTGCCTGGGCGGAAGCTGGCGAAATAAGGCCGGTCAGCAGCGCGGCGATGGCGACCGCGGTGACGTGGCGGCGCGTGTTCGATGGCATGGGAGTCTCCTAAATTTATGGTCAAGCCGGTCGGGGGACTGCAAGGCCCATGCCACGGGCTGAGCGTGCTGTGGCTGCAAGGGGGCGCATTGCGGCGCGGCGTCCGGAGGCTGTCGTGCTGTCCTGAGCGGTTGACATGTCGCCATGTCCGGGTGGCCTCCACACCAGACAACTGTCCTGTTGGCCGGACGGTTGCGGCACCGTGACGTCAACTTAGCAAGCGGCCCGCAGCCCGCTTACACTCGACGGACGCCATGACACCCGATCTCGACCCCCTCGACGCACTCGACCCGGGCGGTGTGCTCCAGCTCGCCGCGCGGCGCATGTTTGCCACGTTCGCCGAAGCGGTGATGGGAATGGTGGTGATGGACCGCGAGCACCGCATCGTCTGGTTCAACGAGGGCTACCGGCGCTTCATCGCACTCGGCCCATTCGCAGACTCCGGCGTCATTGGCCGACGGATCGAGGAAGTCGTGCCCAACTCGCTCATGGGCAAGGTGATCGACACGGGCATGCCCGTGGTCGTCGATTTGCTGACCAACCAGTATGGCGCCTTCCTTGTCAGCCGGCTGCCCCTGCGCAACGAGCAGGGCAACGTTATCGGCGGGGTGGCTCTGGTGCTCGCCGACCAGCCCAATGGGGCAATGCAGCCGCTGATCGGCAAGCTGGTCGATCTGCAGCGCGAACTCGAGGATACCCGGCGCAGACTGGCGGCCGAGCGGCGTCCGAAGTATTCCCTCGCAAGCTTCGTGGGCAGCAGCGCTGCGGTCGCAGAGGTGAAGCGCCAGGTGCGGCGTGTCGCTGCCACCGACACCACGGTGCTGCTTCTTGGTGAGACGGGCACGGGCAAAGAGCTTCTTGCGCATGCTGTGCATGCCGCGAGCCGGCGTTCCGTTGGCCGCTTCGTCAGTGTCAATATTGCTGCTATCCCAGACACACTGCTGGAGGCCGAGTTCTTCGGCGTGGCGCCGGGTGCCTACACGGGTGCCGACCGCAAGGGGCGCGATGGCAAGTTCAAGTTGGCCGATGGCGGCACGCTGTTCCTCGACGAGATCGGCGACATGCCGATGGAACTGCAGAGCAAGTTGCTGCGGGTCTTGCAGGAGCAGGAGATCGAGCCTCTCGGCAGCAACCGCGTCGAGCGGGTCGATGTGCGCATCGTCTCCGCAACCAGCCGCGACCTCGAGGCGATGGTGGAGGACGGACGCTTCCGCGCAGACCTCTACTACCGGCTCAACGTCATGCCGATCCGCCTGCCGCCGCTGCGCGAGCGGCTCGAAGACCTGCCCGACCTGGTGGACACGTTGTCGGAAGACATCGCACGCCGGAGCGCGCTGGCACCGAGGGCGGTCGGGCCCGATGCCATGGAGCTGTTGGCAAGCCGGCCGTGGCCGGGAAATGTGCGCGAGTTGCGCAACGTGCTGGAGCAGGCGTCGCTGATGACCGACGACCTCGTGCTCGAGGCACTGCACTTCGAGCGACTGCTTCAAGCGGCAGCCAAGCCGGGGCAGCCTGTGCCACGCGGGCATGCCGGCGATGTCATGCCGGCCAACGACTCCGCGCCTTCCGCCGTCTCCAGCTCAGACACCGGAGCAGCGGTCAAGCCGCTGCATCAGGCCATGGCGGAGGCCCAGGCTCAGAGCATTCGTGTGGCCCTCGCCGCCACCAAGGGCAACAAGGCAGCCGCCGCGCGGCTGCTCGGGATCTCTCGTGCGGCTTTGTACGAGAAGCTCTCGGCAGGGAGCGAGGCCGACGGCGCATGAACATCGCGCCACAACTGTTCTTGCTTCAGGGCAGCCTTTGGCATTGAACGCCCCGAACTGGATCAACTCTCTGCTCGGGATCGCTGAGCACCTTTTCCCATTTTGGACAGCGCAGCTTCCTCTTTCGAATATCGCTTGAGCCGACGCCTTTCTAGTATTCCCCTCCGGTAAGCCGGTGGATGTTCTGCCGGAGCCTGTCACCCATCACATTGGAGGGGAACGCATGCGTTCGTCTTTCTGGTTCAAGGCAATCCGTGCGGCAAGGAACTTGCCTCTGTGGTTCGCCGTCGTGCTATTCGCGGGATGCGGGGGCGGTAGTGACCGCCCCGTGCCGCAGATCTCCGAGCCGCAATCGGGCGACGTGCTCTCTTCGACGGCATATGTAGCGCCGGGAGTCAATGGAGACGGAAAGCTGCTGGTTCATCTCATGCCTGGGCTCAATGGAAGCCTGATCCGCGCGACCAGTCTGGTGTTCGTGCCGAAGGGTTCGCCACCTGTTGGCGGCTGGCCTGTCGTGACATGGGCGCACGGGACGACGACAGTCGGACAGCCGTCGTGCGCCCCGAGCCTGAAGCCCGCCGCGCTCGACGGCAACCTGACAACGGAAGGCGCTGTGCTTGGCGTGGAGCCCAGCGGCTATGCGGACCTGATTGCGGCACTGGTGGGTGCTGGCTATGCCGTGGTGGCACCTGACTTCGAAGGCTTGGGCACGGAGGCTCAAGCCCCCTATCCCTACTACAGCTTCTCGAGCTTGAGCCGCTCGCTAGTCGCCGCCACCCGGGCTGCCTACAAGTCGGTGCCCGGCCTGTCGAAGAAATGGGCCGTCGTTGGCCACTCCGACGGGGGACATGCCGCAGTCGCCGTGGAGAAATTCGCCGGCGAGGCCCCTGAGCTCGACTACAAAGGGGCCGTCGCGATAGCGCCCTTCGTCTCCATCCGCCATGAGGTTGACCTGCTGAGCGCCAATGCAGCCACCGACCCAAGCAATGCGGCGAACTACGTGGTCTTCCAGAACCTGTTGGTTGGCATGATGACCACTGGTCTGATCGCGCAACAACCGGGCTTCGACGCGATCAAGGTGATGGGTTCCGACTTGCTCGCGATGATGCCGACACTGAAGAACAGTTGCATCTTCGCGGCTTTCGGTGCCGTTGGCGCTGCGGTGGCTTCGAAGACCCCGGCCGCGTTCAACGGCTTCAAATCCGATTGGGCCGCAGACCCCGCCATGAGCGCGTTTCTGGCGGCCAACGATCCTGGCGTGATGCCTGGCTTCATGCTGCGCAAGCCCACGTTGATCCTGCAGGGCAGCGCCGACGCGGCCGTGCTTCAGCCGATGGTGGACGACTTCGTGGGCGAACTCCGTACGGCTGGCTCGCCCGCCGTCACGTACAAGCTTTTCCCAGGTGCCAGCCACCAGAGCATCGTTCCGCGCGGAACGGCTGATACGCTGACTTTCCTGCAGACGATCGTGCGCTGAGGGTATTGAGACAAGTGGGCTTGACGGCTCCACAAGATGCCCGGCATCCTACCGGGTGTCGATGGAGTGGGTATGTACAAGGATCGAAAAACCGCGGAGCCTGAACCATTGCGGCTGAGAACCGGCGACATCAACCAGGTCGTCGCCGTGACAACTCGATTGTTCGCGCACCACAAGGTCAAGTCCTTTGGCGCCGGACCGCTGGACGTATCGATTTTCGGCAAGTCTTCCGGAGGACTGTTGCTCGGCGGCGTGTCGTACAACACCAGCATGGTTTGGGATGTGGACGAAACGCGGGAGTCGTTGATCATCACCGAACCGCGGAACTGCGACGGCGTTCTAGGAGAGCAAGCGTTTCGCTCGCGAGACTTGATCGTTTTTCGCCCCGAATGGTGCGGCCGAGTGGAGATCACGCCGCCTGGCGACTTGCGCAACACCTGCATTCCAACGTCCGCATTGCTGCGCTCCACCCAAGCGCTGCTCGGCATTGAAGTCGACAGCGTGCCTGCTTTCTCGCCCAGGATCGCGGCTGATACGAGCCAAGCCAGGCGCTTGCGGGCCATGCTCGATGTCCTGCACGAAGAGCCGATGCACACGAACAAGGTGCTCGAACGCGCGCGCACGCACTGGTTTCTGCTCGAATTGCTCACGTTATGGTCGCACTCATACTCCAAGTACCTCGACCACGAGATCGCTCTGCCGCGCTCGCTCCGGCGCGCGTGCGAGTTCATCGATGAGAATCTGGCCGAGCCGATCAGTGTCGTGGACATCGCCGCGGCAGCTTCCATCGGGGTGCGCGCGCTGACGCTCGGCTTTGTCAAGCACTTCGGGCGACCGCCGTGGCGCTACACCCTCGATCGAAGGCTCCACGCTGCGCACCATGACCTGCGCGTTGGGGGCGGCCTGACCACGGTCACGCAGGTGGCACACAAATGGCAGTTTTCTAACCCTGGACTTTTTGCCCGTTATTACAAGGAACGGTTTGGTGAACTGCCTCGGGGGGCGAAACGCTGACGCACCGACTGCGTTACGCACGTCAGCCTTTTGCCCTGAAAGTTGCAACCCGAAGCCTTCACGCGCTTTCTGCCGCGCTATCGGCGTTCGGCAGCAGGCATGCCATCCGGGGCCACTACGCACTCGTGACCGATTGCGTCGGCGGTGGCTAGGCGTCGTGGCGATCCTTGAGCGCCTCCGACGGTGTCCCGTTTGGACGTGGTCAGTATCTGATGATCGAACTGCGGCATCTGCACTATTTCATTGCTGTCGCCGAGGAACTCAACTTCCGCCGCGCTACCGAGCGCATCCGCATCGACCAGACCGGCCTGCCGGACGACGACGCCATTGCCCAGCAGCCGGCCTGGGTGGGATGCGCGAAGATTCGCGAATACCTTTGGCTTGGCCTTCAAAACTCTGGCAGTTCCAGCTCAGTACTACGCGGACCGTGTAGGCGAGAACGCTGATCCTAATCTGCAGCAGGTTGCACATGCCCTGGTGACGGCGATGTCGACAGGCAACGTCAGTGCCGCCGCTGCATTGTTCACCTCAGACGCCATTTGCGAGGACATGTTGCTGCGCAACCAACTTCAGGGACGGTTGGCGATAAGCCGTTACCTGACCAGAAGTCTGGCGTTGCTGCCACAGGGAGTGGGCTGCGCCTACAGCCACAGCGTTGGTAGCGGGCTGGGCGGAGCTGTCGAATGGTTCGGCGCGAGCACGACGCTCGTTAGGGCGGGCGTGACAGCACTCGTCCTGGATAGTAGTGGACTCATCATTCGCGCGACCAGCATCTATGACGGCAAGTTGCTGACATCGGAGCAGGTCGTACAACTGGTCTCGCTGAGCATCGATGGGTGAGTGCGAGCACCCAGTCCAACAACTGCTTCGTATCCTATCGGCGCAAGCGAGACCTCGGCGAATCCGGTCGCTGTCCGTCTCGTAGAGAGTGGCTACCACCATTTCGTTCGGTGTGCGAGTCGCGCTCCGATGCACTTCGCGGAGGAGTGAGGGTGTCGGCGCCGATTGATTCTTGACCCACCGGCGATGCGGACAAAAACTTGGACTACCCAGAGGTAGTTCACGAATTCGTACGAGGACAGGATTCGGGCGGTCGAGCTGTACATCAAGCTCGGCAAACGAGTCAGGGCGACCATTCGCAGCCAACGCGAGAACCCTTGGCGGACGTCTCAAGCGTACGCCCAGCCACCACGCCTCAAGGTCTGCGATGGTGCTTCACCAAATCGCCGTCGATACGCCCCGGCAAAGTCGCCGACATGGGTGAAGCCGTACTCGAGGGCGATGTCGGCAACGCGAACTCCGCCGCGGCTCGGCTTTTGCAGCGCGTCACGCGCCGCTTCCATCCGCCTTTCTCGTAGCCACGTCATCGGACCTACGCCGTGGCAAGACTGGAAGGCGGCGAACAGCGTGCGGCGAGACACGCCGCATTCGATGCAGAGGTCGTTTATCGAAACGTGGGCTCGCAGCCGCCGCAGCATCAGCTCTTCAGCCTGCCTGATAATCCGCGGCGAAACCGTGCGGGTCGCACTTGCGTCGATCGTGGACTGCTGGTTGTGGGCATGCTGGGTCAGCAGAAGCGATGCCAAAGCGTCCGCCAGCGATGCTTGCGCGAATTGCCGCGCCTTGCCGGCTGGCGGGAGCGCCGACGCCATACCAGCAAGGGCGACGATGCCGTGCCACGCCTGGGTCAGCTGCGGTCGCGCGGGCAGGGACATTTCGAAAACCAAGGGTGCCATCAGCGGCCGGCCGGTCAGCCCCTGCCAGGCATCTGCAATCAATGAGCTATCAACGCGGATCAGCAATTGGTCATATCCCTCGTGCACTTCCATCGAGAAAGTACGAACTGGACTGAAAACGCCCGGACTCTGCGCAACGAGCTGGTGCAATTCGCCGCCTTGGCGTACTTGCGCTGATCCTCGAGTCGGCAGACTGATCAGGTAATAGCCCTGCAAGGCCTGTGATAGAGGTTGGAGCGAAACACGCGCTCCCCAGCGCGTGCGATTGAATGACACCGGCCCCATTGGAACGCAGTCGAGCGTGCCATGGAACACATCGTCACGCCGCAGCCGCTGAAGCCGGCATTCACCAAAAAAGGGCGCGGTTTGCAGGGGCGATTCGTCAACATCATGGCTGTCTGCCACACGGAGGCCGCGCAGGCTTGTGCCTCCATGATCAAACTCAATGGGAGGGAACGGTGTTATGGAGCTCACTGGAAACGACGATGGTCCGGCAGTAGTCGACTCACAAGAGGGAAATCCCGAGTCGACGATTTGCACGCAATCCGCTGAATTGCACTGAGGCGCTAGGGCTAATGCCGGACACCGCCGATGCTCCGAACCTATTCCACGGAGACATCGCGATGCTTCTTTCTCGACGCGCCCTCATCTCATCTGCCGTTGCAGCCTCGGGCGCGGCCATGGCCGGCTGCGGAGGAACGCAGGCAGAACCGGCGCCAGCGCTCTCGCCAAAAAGCCCATACCTGCTGGTTCACGGGGCCTGGCATGGCACCTGGTGCTGGGGCAAGATCAGCCCAGCGCTGGCTGCCGCCGGCCACCCAGTGCTGGCGATCGACTTGCCGGGGCACGGTCTCAACGCCGCATTTCCCGCGGCGTTCGACGTTCAGCCCCGCACCTCGGCACTGGCGACCGAACTATCACCGCTTGCGGGCATCACGCTGGCTGACTACGCCAAGGCCGTTGCCGATGCCGTTGACTCCCTACTCGCCGCCGGCTTCCCAGCTCCGATCGTCGTGGGTCACAGCATGGGCGGCGGTGCAATCCATGCAGCCGCTGAACTGCTGGGCCCCGGCAAGATTGCGCGCCTGGTCTACCTCGCGGCATTCATGCCCAAGGACGGCCAGTCGATGATCGCATTTCCCCCTGACCCGGCGGCACCGCCCTCGCTTTTGACGCCGCTGCTGGTCAGCGATCCTACTGTTAGCGCCGCTCTGCGGCTCGACCCGGCATCCACGGACCATAGCTATCGCGCGGGGCTCATCAACTTGTTTTACGGGCAAATGGATGCTGCAACAGCGCGCGCCGCGCTCAATCTGCTGTCGCCGGATATTCCTGTTGGTCCGATGGTGACGCCAATCGGGACGACGGCGCAGCGCTGGGGAGCCATTCCCCGCACCTATATCCGGACCAGCGCGGACCATGTCATCCCGCCGGTGGCCCAGGATCTGATGGTGGCGCAGGCAGACGCTGCGACGCCGGCAAACAAGACGCAGGTGCTGCAACTGGACTCGGATCACAGCCCATTCCTGTCCATGCCGCAGCAGTTGATTCGAGCTCTGCTCTCGCTGGCTTGAAGAGGAGGCGCATATGCATCATGGGATCATCAATGCCTACCAAGGCTTCACCGCTGCCAGGCGGCCGCACAGCGATGCCGCTCTGGACCACCTCGCTCGCTTCCAGGTGCTGACGCCTCTGCAACAAGCATGGGGTTTGTCCCATGTTATCCACGTGGAGAAGTGCCTCTAATACTCTCCAGGTGGAGTACTGTGCTTCTGTCCGTCGCATGTATGGCGGTGCATCAAACCTCCTTGAACCATTAGACATTCGCATGCAGCTACTACCCGAAAACCGTCCTGACGGCGAATTGCGCGCTCAACTGATCGAGGCGGCCGATCTTGCTGCGCAAAGCCACCTTGAGTTAGCCAATTCCGCAATCGAGGCTGTCTATGGCACATCTCCCATTCAGGGTTGCCCGAGGGATGTGCACGTAGTGACCCAGCACATGATGGCAAGCGAATGCACGTACGAACCGGTCGTAAGACTGTTCCTTGGGCTGCCTCCGCAGTGCTGTAGTGAGTACAAAGATGGCATTACCCGACGGCTGGGCTCAGCGGCTCCAACTTCTGCTGTTGATTGACTTCGCCGTGGTCAACAGAAATTAAGCCATCACACCCTTCAAAGGAACTTCTAAATGACGACTCTTGGCTTGCAGAACGGGCAATGGACCCTGGCGGCTCGCCCCTTCGGAGCCACCAAGGACGCCGACTTTGAATTCTCTACGGCACCAGTCTCGGCACCCAAGGAAGGGCAAATCCTTGTCAGGAACTCGCTGATCTCTGTCGACCCGGCAATGCGGTCGTGGATGAATGAAGGCAAGTCCTACATGGAACCGGTCCGCGTTGGCGATGTGATGCGCGCAGCGGGAGCAGGGCAGGTCGTGCAATCAGAGGATCCGCGGTTCAAGGCCGGTGACGCGGTCACCGGCCTTGTCGGTGTGCAGGAGTATTCCATTCTGCAAGCCAAGGATGCGGTGAAGGTGGATGCCACGTCAGTTCCGCTGTCGGCATACCTGAACATCTTGGGCTTGCCGGGGTTTACTGCCTATTTCGGTTTGTTGGACGTCGGACAGCTCAAGGATGGCGAGACCGTGCTCGTGTCTGGAGCTGCTGGCGCAGTTGGATCGGCCGTGGGTCAGATCGCCAAGGTCAAGGGCTGCCGTGTCATTGGCATAGCCGGTGGCCCGGAGAAATGCGACTACGTCACAAGGACCCTTGGGTTTGACGCGGCGGTGGACTACAAGTCACCGGAAGTGCGCAAGCTGCTGTTCAGCGCCTGCCAAGGCGGAGCCGACGTCTATTTTGACAACGTGGGGGGGCCGATTCTCGACCTCGCTCTTCCCCGTCTGCGTCCCCGCGCAAGGGTCGTCATCTGCGGAGCTGTTTCGCAATACAACAACGCAGAGCGTGGAGAAGGGCCCAAAAATTACATGGCGCTCTTGATGTACCGCGCGCGCATGGAAGGATTCGTGATTTTTGACTATGAGGCCCGCTACCCGGAAGCTCAAGAAAAACTGCGCGAGTGGCTAGTAGCCGGGAAAATCCAATCGCGAGAGGATATCGTCGCCGGCCTAATGGCATTTCCGAGCGCGCTGCGCCGTCTGTTCGAGGGTGGCAATACGGGCAAGCTGCTCTTGCAGTTGGGCGACTTTGTAGGGGCCGTATGACACCCGTCAAGAAGGGCGCCATCGGACTCCCGCTTCCGTCTACGGATCTGGCATTGCTTGACGATGGTGGTCAAGCCGTCTCCTCCTTCGAAGACCGTAGGGCAGATCGCTGTCAAAGTGCCCCAACTCCGGCACGGCCACTGGCGAAATGATGACGAGACCAACAGGTCAATCAACGCTGACCGAAAGCACCCATGCCCCAGAACAAGCAACTCCTCCTCGACAACCGTCCCTCAGGCGAAGCCACGGCTTCAAACTTCAAGCTCATTGCCACCGAGACGCCGCCCCTTGCCGAAGGCCAGGTACTGGTGCGCAATCACTTCCTCAGCCTGGACCCCTACATGCGTGGGCGCATGAACGACGTCAAGAGCTACGCCGCACCGCAGTCGCTGGGCCAAGTCATGGGTGGCGGCACCGCCGGTGAAGTGATCGAAAGCCGCTCGCCCATGTACAAGCCCGGCGACAAGGTCGTGGGCATGGGTGGCTGGCAGGAGTACAGCGTGCTCGACGCAGCAGTGCCTGGCCCTTTGCGCAAGGTCGACACTACGCACGTGCCACTTTCGCACTACCTGGGCGCGGTCGGCATGACCGGCGTCACGGCGTGGTATGGCCTGGTCAAGATCATCGAGCCTAAAGCTGGCCAGACGGTTGTAGTCAGTGCGGCCAGTGGCGCGGTTGGCGGCGCCGTTGGGGCGCTGGCTAAGGCCCGTGGCTGCCGCGCCGTCGGTATTGCAGGTGGCCTCGACAAATGCCGCTATGTGACCGACGAGCTCGGTTTCGACGCCTGCGTCGACTACAAGGAGCACAAAGACGCAGCGTCTCTGGCCAAGGCCTTGAAGCTGGCCTGCCCTGACGGCGTAGACGGCTACTTCGAGAACGTCGGCGGCATGGTGCTCGACGCCGTGATGCCGTGCATGAATGGCTTCAGCCGCATGGCCTTGTGCGGAATGATCGCCGGCTATGACGGTGCGCCCATCCCCATGAAATCTCCCCTGTTGATGGTCACCGCCCGCATGCGCGTCGAAGGCTTCATCATCGTCGAGCACATGGAAGTCTGGCCCGAGGCGCTCAAGGAACTGGGCACATTGGTGGCGACGGGCAAGTTGCGCCCGCGCGAATCGGTCGCTCAAGGATTGGAGGCGGCGCCCGAAGCATTCGTGGGCATGCTCAAGGGCCGCAATTTTGGCAAGCAGTTGGTCAAGCTCACCTAGTCACTGGCCAGGGCGGCGGGCGCTGCATTCAACTTCCAGAATCTGAGTCCGGGAAGCTCGTGTGGCGCTCCATCAAGAGGCGCAAAAGCGCAGGTACGAAGTAGCCGCAGCCGAACTCATTCGGCCTGTCAAAGGAATTTCAAATGTTGAACAAGTCAGTAGTCGCCCTTCTCTGCGGAATCTGCGTCGCCGCTTCTGCTCTCACGGCCGACCCAAAGTCTGTAGTTGTATCCGACAACGTCGTCAAGTTGGGCATATTGACGGATATGAATGGCATCTTCTCTGACGACTCAGGCAAAGGCTCGGTTCTCGCGGCGCAGATGGCAATCGAGGACTTCAAAGCGGCCGCCAAGCCGTCGTTCAAGATCGAGCTGGTCTGGGCTGACCATCAGAACAAGGCCGACGTGGGGGCCAACAAGGCGCGCGAGTGGTACGACACCCAGCAGGTCGATGCGATCTTCGACGCGATCAACTCCTCGGTCGCGCTTGCCGTCTCCAACGTGACTCGGGAGAAGCAGAAAGTCCTGATGGTGACCGGCGCAGGCACGACCCGGTTGACGAACGAGGAATGCTCCCCTTACACGGTCAATTACGCATGGGATACGTATGCGTTATCACGGCCGCAGGTCGCGTTATTGACGAAGCAAGGCATCGATACGTGGTTCTTCGTGACAGTGGACTACGCGCTCGGGCAATCCTTGGAAGCGGAGGCCACGGCTTCGATCAAGGCCGCCGGCGGCAAGGTGATCGGTTCGGTGAGGCATCCATTCAATACCCCCGATTTCTCGTCAATCATCCTTCAGGCTAAGGCATCAGGGGCCAAGGGAATTGTTCTCGCAACCGCCGGCGGAGATGCAGTCAACGCGATCAAGGCCATACGCGAGTTTGGCCTCATGCCAAAGCAAGTCATTGCGCCAATGATGACCGGCACCCTCCAAGTTCATTCGATGGGCCTGGAAGCAACCCAGGGGCTGTTCCTTACAGACGCCTATTACTGGAACCTCAATGCCGAGACACGTGCATGGAGCCGTAGGTTCTTCGAAAAGCACAAGCGCATGCCGAATCAGGTCCACGCCGGGACTTACTCCGCTGTCACGTCCTATCTGAATGCTGTAAAGGCCGCTGGAACCGACAGCTCACTGGAAGTGATGGCCGAACTGAAACGCATGCGGATCGACGATGCCTTTACATCAAATGGCCAGATTCGAGCCGACGGACGAATGGTCCACGACATGTACTTGGCGCAGATAAAGAAGCCCTCGGAATCGACCGAGCCGTGGGATTATTACACCATCAAACAAGTCATCCCCGGGAATGAAGCATTCCAGCCGCTTTCAGAATCACGATGCAGCCTGGTCAAGAAGCCATAGTGCGCAGGGCCTAGAGATGAACAGATGAGCGATGTCATTTTACGGACGAATCGACTGACCAAATCGTTCAGCGGATTTACGGCGGTCAGTGACGTTGACTTGTCAGTGCGACGCGGAACGATCCATGCCCTCATCGGTCCCAACGGCGCGGGCAAGACCACTTGCTTCAACATGTTGAGCAAGTTCCTGCAGCCAACCTCCGGAAGCATCTTTTTCAATGGTTCTGACATAACGCGTGACAGGCCGGTGTTGGTCGCTCGGCAAGGCATGGTCCGTTCCTTTCAGATTTGCGCGGTCTTTCCGGATCTGACCTTGCTTGAAAACGTAAGGTTGGGCCTGCAGCGTGCGATGGGGACGACCTATCAGTTCTGGCGGGCCCAAACATGCTTGCGGCGGCTTGACGATCGGGCGCACTCCTTGCTGGACAGCGTTGGTCTTTCCGAATTTGCCAACCAAAAGGCGGCGGGCCTGTCGTATGGTCACAAGCGCGCCCTTGAGATTGCAACTACGCTTGCACCGGAGCCCGAGCTCTTGTTGCTGGACGAACCCACCCAGGGAATGGGCCACGCCGATGTTGACCAAGTTGCAGCGCTGATCAAGCGAGTCGCTTTGGGACGAACGGTACTCATGGTGGAACACAACATGAGTGTTGTTTCCAACATCGCCGATACCATCACCGTCCTTCAGCGCGGTTCGATCCTTGCCGAGGGGAGCTATGAAGAGATCTCGCGGGACGCAAGAGTCGTCGAGGCATACATGGGTTCACCGGTGATGGCCGATCAAAGGTCATCGTCGTGATTTCCGCGCTGGAAACAAGAGACTTGCATGCCTGTTACGGCGAGTCACGAGTCCTGCACGGGTTGGATATGGTAGTTCGTCCTCATGAGGTCGTCGCCTTGCTGGGGCGCAACGGGGCTGGACGCACGACGCTGCTGCGGGCGGTGATGGGTTTGACAGACAAGCGAACAGGCAGCATCCGCGTCAACGGCACGGAGACCATCGGATTGCCCACGCACCGCATTGCCCGTTTGGGACTCGGCTACTGCCCAGAAGAGCGAGGGATCTTCGCGAGCTTGACGTGCGAAGAAAATCTACTCCTGCCTCCGCGTCTTGTGGGACCGGTGCCCGAGATGGGCCTGGAGGAGATCTATTCGTTGTTCCCGAATCTCGCCGAGCGCCGCCACAGCCGTGGCACCACACTTTCAGGAGGCGAACAGCAGATGTTGGCGGTAGCCCGCATTCTGCGTACTGGCGCATCACTGCTGCTGCTCGATGAAATCTCGGAGGGCCTGGCCCCCGTCATCGTCCAAGCCTTGGCCAACATGATCTCGCTGCTTCGGCGCAAGGGCTACACCATTCTCATGGTCGAACAGAATTTCCGATTTGCTGCCGGCTTGGCAGATCGCTTTTATGTGATCGAACACGGGCGCGTTGTCGACCACTTCACCGCCGGGGAATTGGACAAAAGGGCGCCCACGTTGAGCGCACTGTTGGGGGTGTAACCGTGAGTGACATTTTCAACCTTTCAGCGTCAGCGCTGCTGAGCCAACTTCTTGTCGGATTGGTGAACGGCTCCTTTTACGCAATCCTGAGTCTCGGGTTGGCGGTGATTTTCGGCTTGCTCGACGTGATCAACTTTGCTCATGGCATGTTGTTCATGCTTGGCGCCCTGTTGACATGGATGGGGCTGAAGTATTTCGGCATCAACTACTGGGCGATGCTCTTCATTGCACCGACGATCGTCGGATTGTTCGGACTTGTGGTGCAGCGATCTCTTCTGGCTCGGATCTCGAAGCTCGATCCCCTGTACGGGTTGCTCCTCACATTGGGGCTCACTTTGTTCGTGGAGGGGTTTGCCCGCTCGGTTTACGGCGTCTCTGGTCTTCCCTTCAATGTTCCGTCATCCCTTTCCGGTGCGACCGACGTAGGATTCATGATGCTCCCCAACTATCGCGCTTGGGTTGTGGTCGCGTCTCTCTCCGCTTGTGCGGTGACTTGGTACACGATTGAAAGGACGCAGCTCGGCGCCTATTTGCGTGCCGGAACCGAGAACCCAAAATTGGTTGAGGCGTTCGGCGTCAATGTGCCGCGGATGGTGACATTGACCTTTACGCTTGGCGCCGCGCTTGCTGGATTCGCGGGCGTGCTCGCCGCGCCTATCTCGCAGATTTCGCCCATGATGGGCCAGAACCTTCTGATTGTCGTATCCGCTGTAGCGGTCATCGGAGGCATGGGCTCGATCATGGGTTCCGTCCTGACGGGGCTGGGTCTGGGCGTCTTGGAAGCCTTGATCACGTTGATCTATCCCGAAGCGTCGGCCACCGTGGTCTTCGTCGTCATGGCCGCCGTGCTCTTGCTCCGTCCTCGGGGCTTGTTCGGCAACAGATAACCGTCCTGAGATTCGACCGCGATATATGAAGCCTCACCTTTTTCCCTACGCCCTGCTGCTGGTGGCACTGCTGACGGCGCCCTTCCTCGGCGTCTATCCGGTGTTCCTCATGAAGCTGCTGTGTTTTGCCTTGTTCGCGTCTGCGTTCAATCTGCTTCTCGGCTTTTCCGGATTGCTTTCACTCGGCCACGCCTCTTTTTTTGGCGGATCGGCTTACGTGGCCGGCTATCTTGTGAAGGCGCTTGGCCTTACCCCCGAACTTGCTCTTTTGGCCGGCACGCTTGCAGGCGCGCTGCTCGGGTTGTGTTTCGGCGCGCTGGCAGTGCGTCGCGAGGGCCTGTACTTTGCAATGATCACGCTGGCATTGGCGCAATTGATCTTCTTTGTTGCCGTGCAGGCGCGATTCACGGGTGGCGAAGATGGTCTCCAGGGAGTCCCCCGCGGAAAACTCTTTGGCGCGATTGATCTGGCCAGTGACTTGGTCATGTACTACTTTGTGTTGCTGATAGTCGTGGCGTGCTTCCTGTTCATCGTGCGTATCGTCCATTCTCCGTTCGGCCAGGTACTCAAAGGCGTCAAGGAGAACGAGGCACGCGCCCTGTCGCTCGGTTACGACCCGGCCAGAGTCAAGCTCATGGCATTCGTGCTCTCGGCAGCATTGTCGGGACTCGCAGGTTCGCTAAAGACACTCGTGCTCGGATTCGCCACGCTGACCGACGTGCACTGGAGCGCCTCTGGCCAAGTTGTTCTCATGACTCTGATTGGAGGACTCGGTACGCTTTCCGGCCCGCTCGTTGGTGCGGCGATTACCTTGCTTCTCGAGAACAAACTCGGAGACTTGGGCAATCTTCTTGCACGCCTGACGTCGGTGCAGTGGTTCGAGACGCTCGGCGAGTCGATTACCATGGTCACCGGACTCGTCTTCATGGTTTGCGTTCTCATGTTCCGTCGTGGAATCATGGGTGAACTCATCGCTTTCCGCGAGCGGCGTGCCTCCATGCGCGATTCAGGTACCGGCAAAAATCTCAAATCACTCACGCCGCCAGTTTCCGCAGAGAGTCTAAGAATCTAGGAAGAGTACAGGCAGTGACGAGTTCTCTGCCCTCGCGGCCGCGGCATCGGTTTTGCTGTGTCACGTGGCGTTCGCATTTGGATCAAGGACCAGTCGTGATCCGGTGACTCAACAACCAATACCATCAAGCAGGATGAAGAAATGACGGGACAAGTTCTAGGCAAGGTCGCTTTGGTGACCGGCGGCGCTTCCGGCATCGGCGAGGCGGTTGCCGAATTGCTGGCGCGCGAGGGCGCATCTGTCATGGTGACCGATGTCGACGATTTGAAGGGCCCCGAAGTCGCCGCCCGAATCAAGAAGGCTGGTGGGGAGGCAAGCTTCCTGCATCATGACGTCACCAGCGAGGCGCGTTGGATCGAAGTCGTGGCAGAGGTGATGAAGCGCTTTGGCCGGCTCGATGTGCTGGTCTCGAACGCCGGCATCGGCATATCGGTGCCGTCGATCACCGAGATGTCGCTGGAAGACTGGCGGCGGCAGATCGCGATCAATCTCGACGGCGTGTTCTTGTCGGTGAAACATTGCCTGCCGGCGATGCGCAAGACCGGCGGTGGTTCCGTGATCATGATGTCGTCGCTGGCGGGCCTGCGTGGCGGGGCCGGCCTTTCCGGTTATTGCGCGACCAAGGGTGGCGTGCGGCTCTTCGCCAAGGCGATCGCGATGGAATGCGCAACGTTTGGCGATGGCATCCGCGTCAACTCGGTGCATCCCGGGATCATCGACACGCCGATCTGGGGCAAGATCCCGAACGAAGCCGAGGGTAGCAGCCAGAACGCGCCGATCGATCCCGAGGAGCGCGCGAAAATAGCAACGCCGCTGGGGCGCGTGGGCGAGGCCGCGGAGGTTGCGCAGGGCGTATTGTATTTGGCGTCCGATGCGTCGCGGTACGTGACTGGGACCGAACTCGTGATCGATGGCGGCATGAATGCGGGCGGTGTGGTGCGGAGGTGAGGCTGCTATCCACGCTGTCCACGCGATGTTGCTCGCCGTGGCGGTTCGGTTTGAGTTGAGTTGAGGCGCGGACACGATGCCACGATGCCGCGATGCCGCGATGCCGCGATGCCGCGAAGCCGCTTCGAAGCGAATCCGAAGTCGTGCCTCATGGGCCGTTCGAGTCAGTCCGATCGGTGGGTAAATGAATTCTTTGTTACGGTCGACGTCACTTCACTGGGAGAGTAAGAGCCATGCGCATCTGGAAGACATCCATGTCCATCGAGGAAATCACCGCCGGCAACAAGGACACGGCGGCCAGCCATCTCGGCATCGAATTCCTCGAAATTGGCGACGATTTCATCCGGGGCCGTGTGCCGGTAGATGCTCGCACCCGGCAGCCCTTTGGTCTGCTGCATGGCGGTGTCTCCGTGATGTTGGCCGAAACGCTGGGCTCTGTCGCGGCACAGATTTGCTGCGGTGAGGGCCTGCTTGCCGTGGGCCTGGACATCAATGCCAACCACCTGCGCGGCGTGATGCAGGGCTGGGTCACAGGCACCGCTCGGCCGGTTCACATTGGGCGCAAGACGCACGTCTGGCAGATCGATCTGACCAATGACGAGGGCCAGCTGACCTGCGTGTCGCGCATCACTATGGCCATCGTAGAGGCGAAGTAGTCTCAGTGCTGCAGCGTACGCCGGCGTGCAGGCTGAATCCGTCCCTGTCGGCACAAAGCGTCTGGTTGAAGTCCGTCTGCCTGGGCATCGGGCCTTGCACCGTCGGCACTTTCCGCCCTGTGCGTGGGCCGAAAGCGATGCGGAAAGTGCCTGCAGCCGCCTGCAACGGCCTGAGTGCACGGGGCCTCGTCCGAATGGCATCGTGGTCGGCCAAGTAGGTAGAACCATGCTCTTCAACTTCAACGTCAGTTCACGCAAGATCGCGCGCAGCTGGCGCAGCTGCGCGAGGACGTGACGTTCCGCGTGCTGGCCGCGCTCAACTTCCCCGCTCATAAGGCAAGCTCGCTGGTGTTGACGGTCGTCGAAAGGCCGCGGCGCAGGGTTGTTCACGGGCTTGGTTGTGGACAACGCGCTGGCCCTTTGTCAGGCCACGAACCGTGTTGTCCACAACTGCGAAGCACCCGGCAGTCAACCCGTGTTCAGCGCGTGGTCTTCGCGTGTCTGCGGCATTGACGCCACCAAGGAGACGATCGAAGGTATCGAGCGACTTCCGTGCCCCTGCGGTGACTGCCTGCTGCGCTTGCCGAGGCCCAAGTGAGACCCGCAGCCCGCAGGGTGCCGGAAGGCCACGACGGGCCGCAGGATGTAGCGCCAGGCCTACCCAGCTGGAGCGCCAATTTATGAGCTTCTGCGCGCCTTCCGACACGGACAGTCATATCGCAACTTCCAGGTGTCTGTCCATGAGTACCAATGCTTGCAGCAACGTGTTTGCCGGCCTGGACTGGGCCGTGCATACCCACGCGGTGTGCGTCATCGACGCCTCGGGCACCGTGCTCGAGCGCTTCGAGATCGCCCACGACCGTGGTTGCGCGTCATCTGGCGTGCCTGGACCGATCACACAACCTATGACCCGGCGCGCCAGCTTGGCGCCCTCAAGCTCGCCTCCAGCGAGCAAGGTTGACCCAGGATGTCTCTGATCACGACCGCTCGAGCACCATGCATGAGGAGCGTTCGCAGGTAGGCATCGCCACGCTTGCTGATGCTGAGCTGCCTGACCCGCCCGCCCGCACCAGTCTGACGAGGAACCAGTCCGACCCAAGCGGAAAACTCCCGAGCATCTTTGAACGCAGACGGCGTCCCCATACTGGCGACCACGGCAGTCGCGGTTAGAAGTTCAATGCCGGGGAGTTCTGCGACAGCCTTGCGGGCTGGCAGCTCTCGCATTTGCTGCGCTTGCCGTCGCTTCGATGAGACGGATGTCTGCCTGCAGTTGCTGAAGTGTCCTGAGCTGCTCGTCCAGGCTGTCCATGAGTATCGCTAAAATCCCGACGCCGCAAACAGGACGCAGGTGCTGCAACTGGGCTCGGATCACTGCCGATTCCTGTCCATGCCGCATCAGTTGGTTCGAGCTCTGCTCCCGCTAGCTTGAAGAGGAGGCGCAAATGCATCATGGGATCATCAATGCCTACAATGAGATGTTGACCGTCATCCAGATCGTCAGATTTCATAGGAGCGTTTGCCTTGGGACATTCGCAGGCTGAAAAGGCGCAGAGTCGAGAGCGCATCCTGAGGGAGGCCGCCGACCAGATTCGAGACGGCGGACTTGAGTCGGTGAGCGTGGGCAAGCTCATGAAGAGCGTGAATCTCACACATGGCGGCTTCTACGGCCATTTTGCATCTCGCGCGGACTTGCTCGCCCAGGCCCTCAGGCAGGCCCTGGTCGATGGCGTACGTCGATCGGCGGCGCGAAAGAAATCAGCGCGTCCGACCGGCTTCGCCGGCTTCGTCAGTGACTATCTGAGCCCCAGCCATCGGGACTCGCGCAGCACTGGGTGCGCAGTGTCGGCGTTGATCTCCGATGTCGGACGCGCTGACGCCCAGTCCAGGGCGGTCATGTCAGGCTCTATCGAGGACTATATTGCCGCCGCTCGGCGCCACCTTGGCGACAACGATGATTCCAGAGCGATGTTGGCCGTCAGCGCCATGGTTGGCGCTCTGGCCCTGTCGCGGGTGATGGCAGACCCGGCCCGTTCGGACGACTTGCTCCGCAGCGTGCGCGAGCAGTTGGTGGCGTTCAACGAGCCCAATGAGCGGACACTCTCAGGCAACCAGGACGAAGCCTGAGTCGCGGCACTGGGGGTGCCGCGTTCCCCTCGGCGCGCGCTCAGCCCGGGCTACAAGTTGCTCCCATGTGTGGGCCGACCTTTGTGGCTCAGGTTGTTCATCGGAGTGATCTCATTCGGGCCCGACCTGTCTGGCCCGCTTCGCGCGCGGTCGCTTGCCTCCTTCAAAGCGTAATCCCGCCGCTCGAGCAATGCACGCTTGCCACGCTTTGGCGGACATGCCCGTCGTCCAGGGCCAAGTAGCGCCCAGACCGTTCGAGCCATTTGTTCCAGGCGGCTGCAACAGCCACGCTGCACGGTCGACGCTCCAGTAATGGACCAGCCAGGGCCATGCCGTCGCGTTCTGATTGATGCATCCCGTCTCCGAGCAAACCAGTGCAGTTGAAACATCTTTTGGCGAAGCAATTCGATAGACAGGATGATGATCGTCATGCAGAATGGGGCATGAACAGTGGATGGTGTTGGCAGTCGCCGGCCCCACAGCCCGCTGGACGAACAACTGCGCCATCGACTTGTCGGCGCACATGGAGACAGCGCGATGGCCGAGGTGCGAATCTTTTCCTACTTGCCCAATCCTCGTGTGTGGAAGGCAGTCATCGCCGCGCGCATCGGCGGCGTCGATTTGGAAGTGCGGGGCGCTGCGGGCGGCGAACTGGTGGACTGGCTCTGGGACTTCGACGCCCGCCCGTTGAGCGAAGTGTCCCCCGAGGAACGCGCCGCCGCTGAGCGTATGGGCCGCATCGGGTTCAAGGGCCGCAAGCTCTACAAGACCGACGCCTTTCTTGTAGCTCAGCCGTTCGGAACGGTCCCCGCGGCTTTCAGCGGGGACGGGCAGGTCGGCATCTTCGAGTCCAACAGCATCATGCGCGCAGTCGCTCGTCAGGCGGAGCAGAGCGGTCTATATGGCAACGATCCATTCGAAGCCTCGCGGATCGACAGCTTTCTGGATGTCAGTCTGGTGTTCGGTCGCGACGCGCAAATCTACCTCCTCGCCATGCAAGGCTCCGAACTCGCAGCGGACGTCCATGCTCGCGCCGACGAGGCGTTCACGACCTACATGGCCGGGATCGACAGGGCCTTGGAGCCGACCCGCCAGACCCTTGTCGGCGAGGGGGTGAGCTTGGCCGACATCTGCTTCGCCTGTGAACTCGCCCTTTTCCACAATGAACTGGCCCGTGGCGAAGTGCTGATTGCGCTCGGCAAGGCGCCGTTCCTGGGCAACGCCCGAGAGCGGTT
The DNA here is from genome assembly GCF_056402355.1 of Variovorax sp. P4_B11. Lineage (NCBI taxonomy): Bacteria > Pseudomonadati > Pseudomonadota > Betaproteobacteria > Burkholderiales > Comamonadaceae > Variovorax > Variovorax sp. P4_B11. The sequence continues at coordinate 6,761 of NZ_JBFUHO010000044.1, read as the reverse complement.
TCCCCGCGCCATGGCGCACTTCGACCGCCTCGCGAACGATCCCGCTTTCGCGCCGGAGTTCGGCCCCTATCTCGCGAAGTTCACAAGCGAGAGCGGAGTCGGCGGCGGACGATGAACATCATTCACAACCCCGGATTCTCAAAGGAACCCCAAATGAAAACGCTCGACTTCTACTTCGACTATCGCAGCCCCTACACTTACCTGGCCCTGTCTAAGGTCCGGAAGATGGATGTCGAGATCGCGTTCCATCCGTTCGAGATCGGGGCTCTGATGAAACAGGTGGGAAACGTGCCGACGAGCATCACCTGCGCATCCAAGGGCCGCTACATATCGACCGACGTCCGCCGATGGGCTGACCATTACGGGGTTCCGTACAACCGGCACCCCCAGGCGTCGGAGATCGACGCCAGCCGCCTACTGCGCGCGACGCTCGTGGCCGGGCAACTGGGCTCCATGCCTGCGGCGGTGGAGGCAATCTTCAATGCGTTCTGGTCGGTCGCGGCGCCGCTGGCGACGGCGGCCGAGGTCGCGGCCCTGCTGGGTGCCGCGGGGCTCGATGCCGAGGCGCTGGAAAAGCGGATGGACTCGCCAGCCGCACAGGCGCTGCTGGACGAGGCAACCGCCGGGGCGGCGGCGCGCGGCGTATTCGGTTCGCCGACCTTGTTCGTGGGGGACGACATGTTCTTCGGCAATGACCGCCTGCACTTCGTGCAGGATCGCCTGGAGCGCGCCGCATGAGGCCGCTTGTCATCATCACTGGCGTAGGGCCGGGCACCGGCTCGGCAATGGCCCGGCGGTTCCACGCCGGCGGCTACCAGGTGGCCATGCTCGCGCGCACGGCCGAGCGCCTGACCGATCTCGAGGGTGAACTTCCGAATGCTTTTGCGGTTCCCTGCGATGTGGCCGACCCTGCCGCGCTAGCAGCGGCCCTCGATGCTATCGAGCAACGTGCCGGCGTCCCCAAGGTGGTGATCCACAACGCCGTGGGTGGGGCCTTCGGCAACTTCCTCGACATCGAGCCGGAAGTCCTCCAGAGGAATTTCCAGATCAATGTCATGGCGCTGCTGCACCTGGCTCGGTGGGCGGCGCCGCGGATGGAGGCGGCAGGGGGGGGCGCCTTGCTAGTAACGGGCAACACCTCGGCCGTCCGTGGCAAGGCCGGTTTTGCCGGCTTTGCGCCAAGCAAGGCGGCGCAGCGCATTCTGGCCGAGTCCATCGCCCGCGAGATGGGCCCCCGGGGCGTGCACGTGTCCTTCATGATGATCGACGCGGTCATCGACGTGTCTTGGGCCCGCGCGCGGTTGGCGGACAAGCCGGATGACTTTTTCTGCAAGCCATCTGACATCGCCGAAGAGGTCTGGCACGTCACCCACCAGCCACGTTCGGCCTGGTCGTTCCTGACGGAAGTGCGGCCCTTCCGCGAGTCCTGGTGATCGGAGGCGTTCAGCTTCCATGAACCCGCCTTCGTCCAATTCACAAGACACCCCCATGCAGCTGCAACTCCGCTCCATCGTCCGCGCCGGCGGCGAGCTTGAACTCTCGCTCGCCGAGGTGCCGATGCCCGAAACGAAAGCCGACGAGGTGCTCGTGCGCATCGACGCGGCCCCGATGAACCCCTCGGACCTGATGGTGCTCTTCGGCATGGCCGACATGTCGACCGCGAGGGCTTCCGGCACGGCGGACCGCCCAGTCGTCACGGCCACCGTGCCGCCGCGCATGCTGCCGGCCGTGGCGGGCCGTTTGGACGAGTCCGTGCCGGTCGGCTACGAAGGCGCCGGCGTCGTGGTCGGCGCCGGGAGTTCACCGGTCGCGCAGGCCTTGCTCGGCAAGACTGTGGGCGTGATCGGCGGCGCGATGTATTCGCAGTACTGCGCGGTCAACGTCGCCCAGTGCCTGCCGCTGCCCGAGGGCACGGCGGCCGCCGAGGGCGCATCGTGGTTTGTCAATCCGCTAACCTCCCTCGGCATGACCGAGACGATGAAGCGAGAAGGCCACACCGCGCTGGTCCACACCGCGGCGGCGTCGAACCTGGGGCAGATGCTCAACAAGGTCTGCCTGAAAGACGGGATCGGCCTCGTCAACATCGTCCGCAAGCTAGAGCACGAGGCGCTGCTGCGCGAACTCGGCGCGAAGTACGTCTGCAACAGCACGTCGCCGACCTTCATGGACGACCTGACGAACGCGCTGGCCGAAACCGGTGCGACGCTGGCCTTCGATGCAATCGGCGGCGGCAAGCTGGCCGGCCAGATCCTCATGGCGATGGAAACCGCCGCAAACCGTAACGCGAAGGAATTCAATCGCTACGGCTCGACCGTGCACAAGCAGGTCTATATCTACGGCAGCCTCGATCGGGGGGCGACGGAATTCACTCGCGGCTTCGGCATGTCGTGGGGCATGGGCGGTTGGCTGCTGTTCCCGTTCCTGCAGAAAGTCGGCGCGGCCGAGGCCGAACGACTGAAGCAGCGCGTGGCGTCCGAACTTAAGACTACCTTCGCGAGCCACTACACGCGCGAGGTGTCGATGGCTGAAGCGCTGCAGCTCGACGCCATCGCGGCCTACAGCAAGGCGTCGACTGGAGAGAAGTACCTGGTCAAGCCGAACAAGGATTTGGGCTGACAAGGTCAGCATCATGCAACATCTGGTGCCGAGCTGAACGACAACTGGTAAACGCGGCGGTCTTTGTCCCGATCAACGGCGCGGACATGCCGGCCGTCGTCTCGATGCTCAACTGCTACTCCGGCTGCGCCGCGGCCGGCAAGAATTCGTGGCCAAGCTCACGGAAAAGGGCGTGAGGATGGAGTACGCGATCCACCCGGTGACCGAGCGCATTCCACGCCCATATGGACGTGCTGGAGCACAAATCGTTTTGCATGGACAAGACCATGATGGTGTTCGACGATGCGGAGAAGGCCGTCGAGGACATGATCTGTGAAGGCACCAGTGAAGAAGCGTTGTCCGAGCGGACCTTCTCTCGCATAGCCAAACAATTGATCTGGAATCCTTGAACTTGAACGTCCCGGAGACGTCATCGTCTGAGGATCGAAACAACCCGGCGGTGGTGCGCGCCTTCGGACACCGCTACCGCGCTTGGTTGCACTTCTTCATGCGAACCAGAGGTACTCTCCTTCATGTGTCGAGGACACGGCCGAGGGCATCGCTGGAGTAGGCGCGCGCTCGTTCAAGCGCGTTGCGCAAGCGCCCAAGCCATCTGCGCAAGCGGCCGCGCACCGTCGCTCGCTTGCCTTGCCTGCGCGCTCGACGCTGTCCCCGTCTCCACACGTTTGGCAATTCCTTGCAGGATGCCAGCCAGCCGGAACATGTTGTAAGCGAGGTAGAAGTTCCAATCGGCCATCACTGCGTCGGGGTCGGCGCGGCCGGTCCGCTCGCAGTAGCGGCGCACATAACTCTTCTCGTCAGGGATGCCGAGGGCGGCGAGGTCGAGCCCGCGAATGCCGAGGGTAGGGCCCGGCTGGATGTGCCACGACATGCAGTGGTAGCTCAAGTCGGCCAGCGGATGGCCGATGGTCGAGAGCTCCCAGTCGAGCACGGCGATCGCGCGTGGCTCGGTGGCGTGGAACATCAGATTGTCGAGCCGGTAGTCGCCGTGCACGACCGACACCTGGCTCTCGTCGCGCGCGCTGGCCGGTATGTGCGCAGGGAGCCAGTCGATCAACCGATCCATCTCGGGGATCGGCTGCGTGATCGAAGCCTGGTACTGCTTCGTCCAGCGGCCGATCTGGCGCTCGAAAAGCCCGGCTTGCCGTAGTTCTCGAGACCCGCTGCCTTGATGTCTACGTTGTGCAGCGCGGCGATCACGCGGTTCATCTCGTCGTAGATTCGGCTCCGCCGCGTGTCGTCGGCATCTGGAATCGATTGGTCCCACATCACGCGGCCGGACATGTACTCCATCACGTAGAAGGCGCAGCCGATCACGGATTCATCTTCGCACAGCAGGTACATGTCCGGGACCGGCACGTCGGTCGCGCGCAGCGCCCGCATCACGGTGAATTCACGATCGATCGCATGCGCCGAGGCCAGCAGCTTCGCCGCCGCGCCGGGCTTGCAGCGGATCACGTAAGAGCGCTCCGGCGTGTTGAGCTTGTAGGTTGGGTTCGATTGCCCGCCCTTGAACTGCTCGACCGTGAGTGGGCCCTGGAAGCCGTCGACCCGCGACTCAAGATAGGCCCGCAGCGCAGCCACGTCAAACGCATGAGACTCGAGGATGGGCTTGGTGCCGGTTTGAGCTTCTGTCATGTTATGGGCTCTTGGTTACCGTTCGATCAGGTAGGTGCGGGGCAGCAGCTTGCCGGAAGGCAGTTCAGCCTTAGGTCGTCCGAAGGTAGACGCCCGGCTCGGCCGACAAGCCCTGCTTGACTTGCCGGGTGATCTCGTCGGCCAGCACCTCCTCGGCTCCGGCTTCGAGGGCGTCGAGGCTGCGGCGCACCACCTCGTCCGGGCTGGACTTGGGCTGATCGTTGCCGCGCGCCATGTCGGTGTCAACGAAGCCCATGTGCATGCCCAGTACCTGGGTACCATGGGCGCGCAACTCTTGGCGCAGACTGTTGGTCAGTGACCAGGCGGCCGATTTGGTGGCGGCATAGGTTGCGAGACGGGGCGCTGTGATCCAGCTCGCGAGCGACAGGACGTTCAGGATCGCACCGCCACCGTGGCCGGCGAGCACCGGCGCGAAGGCGAGCGCCATGCGCAGCGGTCCAAAGAAATTGGTCTCGAACTGGGCACGGGCGGCCTCGACGCTGCCCTCGGCAAGGAATCCGCCGAGCGTCGCGATACCGGCGTTGTTGATCAGCAGCGTGACATCGCCGCAATGGCGTGCGGCAGCGGCAATGTCATCGGGCCGAGTGACGTCGAGGCGGATCGGTTCGACGCCGGCCAACGTGACGCTGGCTGGATCGCGCGCTCCAGCGTAGACCTTGCGCGCGCCGCGGGCGAAAGCGAGACCGATGCCGCGGTTGGCGCCGGTAACGAGGACGGTGGCGTTGTCGAGTTTCATGGTCGGGTCCTTGCAGGAAGTGGAAGAGGCTGGGGTGCAGTGGTGAAGCGCCGCACGAATACGATATTCGTCATATCCGCGGGCAGAGAAAGGGAATGCCGTGCGCAGCGGCTGCTCCGGTCATGAGGCTTAAGCGGATTCGATGGCTGGGGACTGTCGCCCCGAAACGATCAGCAGCTTGGCGCCTGGAAAGTCGGCCGCCTGCCCCACCTGATCGAAGTCTCGATCAGTCCGATGCGCCTGGTGCTGAGCCCAATGGGCTTCAATTGATCGACGAAGCTGACGCGCTGGGCCGCTGAGATCAAAGATGCGGTCTGGCCAAGCGCGGGAGCTGCGGCCAAGACCTGCGCTGAGCAGGTTGAACAGCTTCATCGCTCTAGATCTGCGCGATGCCGCCGTCGACGAACAGCTCGATGCCGGTGACGAAGCTCGAAGCGTCCGAGGCCAGGAAGACTGCGACCTTGCCGATTTCATCGGGTTCCCCAACTCGGCCCATCGGGATCCGGCCTGCAAAACCGTCGAGCAGCCCCTGCTGGTGTTCGACCGGGACCAGTCCCACCAGCCCGGGCGTCCTCGTTGGTCCGGGACTGAGGACATTGATGCGAATGTTGCGACCCTTCAGGTCCAGAATCCAGCTACGGGCGAAATTCCGAATGGCCGCCTTGGAGGCGCTGTAGACGCTGAATGCGGGTATGCCATGTATCGAACTGGTCGAACCGATCAGGATCACTGCTGCGCCATCCGCCAACAGGGGAAGCGCCTTCTGAACAGTGAAGAGCACGCCCTTCACATTGGTGCTGAACGTCTGGTCGAACAGGTCTTCCGTGATCGCACCCAGCGCAGCCATGCTGCCGCCTCCCGCATTGGCGACCAGGACGTCGATGCGCCCGTGGGTTTGCTTGACGGTCTCGAAGAGAGTGTCGAGATCCTGCAAGCTGGAGACGTCGGCACGGACGCCGGAGGCTCGATCCCCGATTTCGGCGACCGCAACGCCAAGTTCTTGCTCGCGCCGACCGGTGACAACAACGCTGGCACCTTCGGCTGCAAACCGCTTGGCAATGGCCAATCCGATGCCGGTACTTGCGCCAGTCACGACGGCGATCTTGCCTTGGAGGGAAAGGGTCATTTCGTGGGCCTTTGGAAGGGTCCGGCACGGGATGCGCTAGACGGGTTGGATGAAATACGTGGACAGGCACTGAACCGCTATCGGACGAGGATCCGGGGACCGCGGCGACCTGAACGATTCAAAGGCGCAATGCACTCATCTCGCGCACCACGGGCCCAGCAGCGCACCGGCCTCTCACCAGCAAGACGCTGGCCAGAAGATCCGGCCCGCGGCTGTTCCAGACCTTGATCCTGACCACGTTTGACGGGAACACCGCCCTCCGAGTCGCCAGCGCTCTGTCTTGTTGCGTTCATCAGCAAAGCCTCATTCAATGGCCTTGGCCATGTCCTCGACCACCTTCTTGGCGTCGCCGAAGACCATCATGGTCTTGTCCATGTAGAAGAGCTCGTTGTCGAGACCCGCATAGCCCGCGGCCATGCTTCGCTTGTTCACGATCACGGTCTTGGCCTTGTAGGCCTCCAGGATCGGCATGCCGTAGATCGGCGTGCCCTTCTGCAGCGCCGCCGGGTTCACCACGTCGTTGGCCCCCAGGATGATCGCCACGTCGGCCTGGCCGAACTCGCCGTTGATGTCCTCCATCTCGAACACCTGGTCGTAGGGCACCTCGGCCTCGGCCAAGAGCAC
>NZ_JBFUHO010000043.1:0-67089 GCF_056402355.1 Variovorax sp. P4_B11 | reverse complement strand
GGTGAAGAACTACGAGGAAGCGCTGGCCACGGCCAACGACACCGAGTTCGGCCTGTCGGCCGGCATCGCCACCACCTCGCTGAAGTACGCGACGCACTTCAAGCGCCACAGCCAGGCGGGCATGGTGATGGTCAACCTGCCGACGGCGGGGGTGGACTACCACGTGCCCTTCGGCGGGCGCAAGGGATCGAGCTACGGCCCGCGCGAGCAGGGCAGGTACGCGCAGGAGTTCTTCACCGTGGTGAAGACGGCCTATACCCAGACGTGAGGGCCGCAAGAACTTTGCTGACCCGAGACCCACGCACACGGAGACAAATCTTTCATGCCCATCGCCCGAAGCGGCTCGAAGTCGTTCCTCGGTATGAGGATGGCGCGGCGCCGGCCAAGCTCCTTCAGCGGGACCAGGACCGCTGGACCCAACTGGTCGCGCGCACGGGCATCCAGCTTGACTGACACCACTCATCTTTTACGACCAAGGACCCCTATGACCACCACCCAAACCGCCCCTGACACCGAATCGCAGTTGCTGGACCTTGAAGCGCAGCGCTGCAGTGCCATGAAGCGCGCCGACTTCGCGCGCCTGCGCGAGATCCTCCACCCCGGTCTCACGCACGTGCATGCAAAGGGTCAGACCGACGACTACGAAAGCTACTTTCGAGCCGGCGGCACGCACGTCGACTACCGCCAGATCGACCGCTCGGACCTGAAGGTCGAGGTGCTGGGCGATGCGGCACTGATGACAGGCCGACAACTGCTTGTCGCCGTGCGCAAGGACGGCAGCGGCACCGTGCGTATCGACTCTCGGGTCATGCAGGTCTGGGCGCGGCACGATGGCCATTGGCGGCAGCTGGCGTTCCAGACCACGCCGCTGGAAATGAGCATCACATGAGCGCCGGCTCCCGCGCGCGGTACGGAAGCCGGTTGCCGCCATCGATCCGCCGAGAGGTCCATCGTGCCAACTGATCGCAAGCGCCTGTTCGACAGCGTGCAGTTTGGCAGGCAGGTCCTGCCCAGCCGAATCGTGATGTCCTCGATGTCCAGGGATCGCTCCCCTCGGGGCGTTCCTACGGAACTCAATGCGGCGTATTACGCACAGCGCGCGAGCGCCGGCTTGATCATCACGGAGTCGACCGCGGTTTCAGCACGCGGCGTAGGCTGGCCCAACACCCCTGGCATCTTCACTGATGAGCAGGTGGCGGGTTGGCGCAAGGTGACCGACGCAGTGCATCAGCGCGGTGGGCGGGTCTTTTCCCAGCTTTGGCATTGCGGCCGAAACTCGCACCCGTTGAATCAGGCAAACGGCGCTCTGCCCATCGGGCCATCCGCGATCATCTCCGAAGCGACCGTGCGCACTTCTCAGGGGCGAATGCCACTTCTGGTTCCACACGAACTCGCGACGGGCGAGATCCCCGGTGTGGTGGACGAATATCGGTCCGCGGCGCAGGCGGCCCTGGAGGCGGGATTCGACGGCGTGCAGGTGCACGCGGGCAATGGATTCCTGCTCGACCAATTCTTGCGGGATTCGTCGAACCAACGTCGCGACGGCTACGGTGGGACTGTTCAGAATCGTTGCCGATTGCTGCTGGAGGTCGTGGAGGCGGTGTGCGAGATTTGGGGCGAGGACCGCGTCGGGGTCCGCATGTCGCCGACAAATCCGACGAACTATCGGCTCTCGGACGCCAACCCTGAGCTGCTGCTGCGGACCGCGCTGGCATCCCTGAGCGAGCTGAAGATCTGCTACGTCGACATCGTCGAAGGCTCGACCACGAGCGGGCCCGCGACGCACGCAGTGGACTATGCATCGAGCCGCCGCTGCTTTTCCGGCCTGTACGTCGCGAACAATGGATTGCGCACCCGGGCGCAGGCGGAGGCCGCCTTGGATTCGCACGCCGATCTGGTGTCCTTCGGCCGGCCTTTCATCGCCAACCCCGATCTGCCGCGGAGATTGCAGACCGGTGCCGCCCAGACCCCCTTGAACGAGGCGTCCGTCTATTCGCCCGATCATCGTGGATACACCGACTACCCATTCCTCGACGACGACGCGTGACGCCGCCGTTCCGCCACATGAAAAACGCCACATTCCTGAGTTCAGAGAACAAGCCTTCCGGACATACCGTCTCTCGTCGGTCTGCCTTGCGGGGACTGGCTGCTGCGGGGCTGAGCACCTTCGGCTGTTCATGCCTTTGGTCGCAGACGCCGTATCCTTCGAGGCCGATTCGCCTGGTGGTGACGCTGCCCGCAGGCACGTCTGCCGACGCGATGGCACGGTTCATCGCAGAACGTGCCGGGCGTGAGCTTGGACAGCCGGTCATCGTGGACAATCGGCCCGGGGCAAGCTCCATCATTGGCGCTCAGGCCGTGGCCACCGCACCGGCCGACGGGTATACCTTGCTCTATGGCCTGGCCCCGTCGATCTCGTTGAACCCGCACCTTTTCAAGAAGCTGCCGTACAAGGCCTCGGATTTCATCCCGATCATCCACCTGCTGGATGTGCCGTTCGTGTGGATCGTTCGAGCCGACTCGCCGTATCGCAATTTGCGCGATCTGCTGCAGGCTGCCAAGGCACAGCCTGGAACGCTGAGCTACGCCTCCTATGGCGAGGGCTCCCCCAACCACGTCGCGGTGTTGCAGATTCTCCAATCCAACGGCGCGACGATGACGCACGTGCCCTACAAGGATGGTGGACTGATGGACATCGTTGCCGGTCGGGTGGACAGCGCTCTCGAAGTGACCGCGATGGCGATGCCGCACATCCAAACAGGCAAGCTTCGGCCGCTGGCGGTGTCGGCGCGCGAGCGGCTGCCCCAACTGCCCGATGTGCCCACGCTCGCGGAGCTGAATTTCGGGCCGCCGCTTTACTCGTGGAACGGGATCTTCGCACTGACCGGGACACCGCCAGAGGTCGTTCAGCGTCTGGCCGGCGTGATGCAGGGGATCGCATCGAGTCCGGCGTATCGCCAGAAGGTGATGGACTTCACGCAGGTCCCGGTGGGAGGCACGCCGAAAGAGTTCGCTGCCTTCCTGGCCAAAGACTCGGACGCGTGGGGCAAGGTCATCCTGCGAAGCAACATTCGCATTGAATGACTGATCCTTCCCACTGAATCGAGCTTTTCGATTCGATGCGGGCTGGGTGAGCTGGGGCGGGCTCACACCATCGGCGCGGCCCAGCGCCTCAACGCAGGCGCCACCGGCGCCGCAGGCAGCGCCGCCTCGATTCCCAGCGCGACGCCGAGCAGCGCGGTGTCCGATGCAGCCGGTCCGGTGAGCTCCAGGCCGGCAGGCAGGCCGTCCTGGGTCTGGCCCATCGGCAGGCTCAGGGCGGGCAGCCCCGCCATGCCCGCGGGGCCCGTATTGCGGATGTAGGCCGAGAAGGCCGAGGCCGGGCGTCCGCACACGGTGACCTCCACGTCCTCGCCCAGTCGCGCGGCCGTGAGCGGGCTGGTCGGAAACAGCAGCGCGGCGATGCCATGCCGCGCGAAGCAATGGCGATAGGCCGCCTGCATGCGCGGCCGCAATTCGTGGAGCGCGTGTGCGTAGGCCTCGGCGGTGATGGCGCCCGCGCCGAACAGGCGCTCGAAGAGCGGCCGCACGTCGGGACTCACGATCGCGCGGGTGAGCTTGCGGGCGTCGAACGGCCGCTCGTGGCGCGCGAAATAGGCGCCGAGCGCGGGCAGGATCTCGTGCAGTGAGATCGACATCGAGCCCTCCTGGAAGAGTGCGCCGGCTTCGGCCAGATCGCAGGGCACGAGCACGGCGCCGGCGTTGCGCAGACGGGCCAGCGACTGCTGCGCGAGCGTTGCCACGGGAGGGTCGATCTGTTCCCAGAAATAGCCGCCGGGCACCCCGAGGCGCAGGCCCGCCAGCGGGGTCGATGCCATCCGAAGCGGCCCGTCGGCGACTGCATGGTCGATCAGCACGCAGTCGTCCACGCTGCGCGCCATGACGCCTGCGGTATCGAAAGTCGGAGAGATCGGTACCAGGCCGTCGCCTGGCCAGCGACCGGTGGTCGGCCGGAAGCCGACCAGTCCGCACAGTGCAGCCGGCACGCGCACCGAGCCGCCGGTGTCGGTGCCGATCGCCACCGGCGCGGCACGCATGCCGAGCAGCGTGGCGTTGCCGCCGCTGGAGCCGCCGCTGATGCGCGAGCTGTCGAAGGGATTGCGCGAGGGCCCGAAGGCGTGGTTGTGGCCGGTGACGCCCTGCGACCACTCGTGCAGGTTCGTCTTGCCCAGCACCAGCGCACCCGCGTCCAGCAGGCGTTGCGTCACGCCGGCGGGGCGGCGTGGCCGGTGGTCGGCCATCCACGGGCTGCCGGCGGTGGTGGGGAAGCCGACCACGTCGATGTTGTCCTTGAAGGCGAGCGGGAGGCCATGAAGCGGGCGATGGCCGGGCGCCGGCGGCGGCCCGGCGTCGAGCGCGGCAGCCTCGCGGCGCAGGCGTGCCGGATCGCTATGGATCAGGGCGCCCAGCTCGGCGATGGCCTCGGCGCGCTCGAGCAGCGCCTCGGCATAGGCGCTGGCGGCGAGCTCGCCTCGGTGCATCCGTTCGGCGGCTTCGCGGGCGGAAAGATCGGTCAGCGCATGCATTCGGTTCATCACGGTTCAATTTGGGGCGGCGTGGGCGACGAAGTGCATGTTTCGGGCCAATTCGACGAAATCTTGGCCGGAAGAGGCCGAAAAACACATGGCATGGATACTGCTAGATCTAGTTTTTGTATCCATGAGGCCTCCCCATGTCATTCAAGTCCTTGCGTATCCTGACCGCCGTCGCTGTGTCGGCGGCTCTCTTGGCGGCCCTGCCCGCGTCCGCTGCGGAGAAGGTGTCGGTGCGCCTCAAGTGGCTGGCGCAGGCGCAGTTCGCCGGGTTCTTCGTGGCGAAGGCCAAGGGCTTCTATGAAGAGGGTGGGCTCGATCTGACCATCAACCCGGGCGGCCCGAACCTCAATGTCGAGACCCTCGTTGCTTCCGGCAACGACACCTTCGGTCTGGCCGGCGGCACGGAGACGGTGCTCTTCGCCCGCGAGAAGGGCCTGCCTCTCGTGTGCATCGGCGTGACGGTGCAGACCACGCCCTTCACTTATGTCACCTACAAGGATTCGGGCATCACCAAGGTGAAGGACTTCGCGGGCAAGAAGGTCGCGACCTGGTTCACCGGCACCCAGTACACGCTCTATTCGATGCTGGCCTCCGCCGGCGTGAAGCAGTCCGAGCTGACCATCGTGCCGCAGTCCGGCTCGCTGGCGCCCTTCGTCGAGAAGCAGTTCGACGTCGCCGCCGCCACCTACTACAACGAGCTCAACACGCTCAAGGAGCAGGGCCTCGGCGACAGGCTCACGCTGATCAAGCCCGACGACTACGGCGTGATCGTGCAGCAGGACACGGTGCTCGTGTCGGAGAAGTACCGCAACGAGAATCCGAAGCAGGTGCAGGCCTTCATGAATGCCACCATCAAGGGCTGGAAGTACGCGCTGCAGAACAAGAAGGAAGCCATCGACATCGTCATGGCCGCCTCGCCCAGCCTGAACCGCGCCCACCAGGAGGCGATGCTCGACGAGTTCGAGAAGCTGGTGAAGGCCGGCCGCGGCAGCAGCGACGGCATTCTCGCCATCGACCTGCCGACCGTGGAGAAGATGCAGGCGCAGATGGTCGAGTACAAGGCGCTGAAGGCGCCGACCGATCTCGCCAAGGCCTACGACGCCAGCTTCTGGGCCAAGGTGCCGGCCGGCGACAAGAAGTTCTGAGCCGCGATGCCATGAAGTTCATGCCCCACGAAGTGAGGTTGCCGGCCGCGGCGGATGCCGCGCCGCCGATGCTCGAGCTGGTCAACGTGTGGAAGCGCTTCGGCGAAGGCCAGGCGCAGACCGTGGCGGTGTCCGGCGTCAATTTGCGGATCGCGAAGAGCGAGTTCGTGACGCTCGTGGGGCCCTCGGGTTGCGGCAAGTCGACGCTCTTCAACATGATCTCCGGCCTGCTGCCGCCCGACGACGACGGCTCGCTGCTGTTCGGCGGCGCGCCGCAGCGCGACGGCCAGCTGCTCGGCAAGGTGTCCTTCATGCCGCAGCGCGACCTGCTGTTTCCGTGGCGCACCGTGCTGGACAACGCGATCCTGGCGCTCGAGGTCGAAGGCGTCCCGCGCAAGGAGGCGCGCGACCGTGCGCGCGCCATGCTGCCCGAGTTCGGCCTGACCGGCTTCGCCGACCACTACCCGCACCAGCTCTCGGGCGGCATGCGCCAGCGCGTGGCGCTGATGCGCACCTTCCTGTTCGAGCGCGACCTGCTGCTGCTCGACGAGCCTTTCGGTGCGCTCGATGCGCTCACGCGCAGCCGCATGCAGCACTGGCTGCTCGACATCTGGGCGCGGCATCGGCGCACGGTGCTGTTCATCACGCACGACATCGACGAGGCCATCGTGCTCGGCGACAAGGTGCTGGTCATGACGGCGCGCCCCGGCACGGTGAAGAGCGAGACGGCCATCGACCTGCCGCGTCCGCGTGATCCGTCGATCGTGCTGTCGCCCGAGTTCATCGGCCTGAAGCAACGGCTGCTGGCCGAGATCGAGGAGGAGAGCCGCAAGACCTTCGCCCAGGAGGAGCGCGCTTCGTGACATCCATGATGCAACGCGCGCTGCGTTCCCCCGTGCTGGCCTTCGCCGGACTGGCGATCGTCTGGGAGATCGCGGTGCATGCCTTCGCGCCGTCGCCGCGCTACATGCCGGCGCTGAGCGCCATCGCGCAGGACGCCTGGTCGGTCGGGCCGCAGCTGATGCGCGCCTTCGGCCGCACGCTGCTCGAGACCGTGCTCGGCTTTGCGCTGGGCGCGGCGTTCGGCTGCGCCTGCGGCACGGCCTTCTCGTATTCGCGCTGGATGGAGCGCTCGGTGTTCCCGCTGTTCGTGGTGTCGCAGACGGTGCCGGTGGTGGCCTTCGGCGCGCTCATCGTCATCTGGTTCGGCAACTCGCTGCTGGCCAAGGTCATGACCGCGTTCTTCCTGACCTTCTTCCCCGTCACCGTGAACACGCTGCGCGGCCTCAAGTCCTGCGATCCGCAGCGCATCGCGCTGATGAAGAGCTTCGGCGCCGGCGGGCTCCTCATGTTCTTCAAGCTCGCCGTCCCTTCGGCCCTGCCGCAGATCATGGTGGGCCTGCGCGTGGCCATCGGCCTGAGCCTGATCGGTTCGGTGGTCGGCGAATGGTTCGGCGAGACGACGGGCCTGGGCGTGATGCTGATGGAGGCGATGAACGCCGATCTCGTCGTGCGGCTGTGGGTCGTGATGTTCGCCTGCGGGCTGATGGGTGCGCTGCTCTACGGGCTGCTCACCTTCGTGGAAAGGAGGCTCGTATGGTGGCGCAGCGAAAGCTGACGGCATCGCCCGTGCTGCCGGTGATCCTGAGCGTCATCGTGCTGCTGGCGGTGTGGGAGGGCGCGATCGCGCTCTTCGAGATCCCGCCCTTCGTGCTGCCGAGCCTGGGCGCGATCGTGCGCCATGCCATCACCGACACCGGCCGCCTCGCTGCGGCGCTGGCGGCGACGCTCGGCGAGGCACTGGGCGGCTATGCGCTGGGCAGTGTGCTCGGCCTGGCGGTGGCGGTGCTGCTGCTGCTCGCGCCGCCGCTGGAGCGTATCGTGATGCCGCTGGCCGTGGCGGTGAACGCCGTGCCGACGGTGGCCTATGCACCGCTGTTCCTGATCTGGTTCGGGCTCGGCGCGGCCTCGAAGATCGCGCTGGTCGCGTTGGCGGTCGGCTTCACGATGCTGGTGAATGCGCTGCATGGCCTGAAGCAGGCCGACCTGGCGGCCGTGAACCTGATGCGCAGCTTCGGTGCCGGGCCCCTGAAGATCGTCTGGCGCCTCCGGCTGCCGGTGGCCATGCCCTCGGTGGTGACCGCGCTGCGCATCGGCGTGCCGCGCAGCATGATCGTCGCGATCGTGGGCGAGATGCTGGGCGCCTATGCCGGACTCGGCCGGATGATCTATGAATCGACGCAGCAGGTCGACCTGCTGAGCGTGTGGTCGGCGGTACTGGCCGCCTCGGTGGCCAGCATGGTCTTCTATGGCGTGCTGGTCTGGATCGACCGGAAACTGGTGTGGTGGCGTTGATGACGACGAAGACCAACCCCGCGGCCTATCCCGCGACCGAAGCCGAGCTGCGGGTCCAGCTCGCCGCCTGCTACCGATTGGTGGCGCACTTCGGCATGGACGACCTGATCTACAACCACATCTCGGCGCGCGTGCCGGGGCCCGAGCATCATTTCCTCATCAACCCCTACGGGCTGCTGTTCTCGGAAGTGACCGCATCGTCGCTGGTGAAGATCGACCTCGACGGCAACAAGGTGGACGAGACCGACAGCGAGGTCAACCAGGCCGGCTTCGTGATCCACAGCGCGATCCATGCGGGACGGCCCGACGCGCTGTGCGTGCTGCACACGCACTCCGACGCCGGCACCGCGATCGCGGCCATGCCGAACGGCCTGTCGCCGCTGAGCCAGTTCGCGATGCGCTACCAGGGCCACACCGCCTTCCACGACTACGAGGGCGTGGCGCTGGAGACCGGCGAGCGCGAGCGCCTGGTGCGCGACCTGGGCCCCCACCACACGCTGGTGCTGCGCAACCACGGCATCCTGACCGTGGGCCGCACGATTCCCGAGGCCTTCATTCTCATGTACTACTTCGAGAAGGCGGCCAAGGTGCAGCTGCTGGCGCAGGGCGGTCTTGCGCCCGGCGAATCGCTGGTGTACCCGCAGCCCGAAGCGAGCGCGCTGGCGGCGCGCCAGTTCACCGAATTCGCCGGCGACATCCTGCCGCCCGGCACCCGGGAGTGGCCGGCGTTCCTGCGCATGCTGGAGCGCACCCAACCCGACTACAGGCGCTGACGCCTGCTTCTTTCCTCAGACCTCAGACAGACACGAATCCCGACCATGCAACTCGAGAACCTCACCTCCTTCATCGGTACCGAAGTCAAGGGCATCGACCTGCGCGAGCCCGTGAGCGATGCCGACTTCGCCGTGCTGCGCGACACGCTCAACCAACGCTCGGTGCTGCTGTTCCGCGGCCAGAAGCTCGACGAATCGCAGCATGTCGCGTTCTCGCGCCGCTTCGGTCCGTTGCTGGGCCATGTGCTGACCCAGTTCCTGAAGAAGGAGCACCCCGAGGTCTATGTGCTGTCGAACGTGTCGGAGAACGGCAAGCCGATCGGCAACCACAAGGAGGGCTGGAACTGGCACTCCGATCTCTCGTACAAGGCCGAGCCCTCGATGGGCGCGCTGCTCTATGCGCTCGAGGTGCCGCCGGTGGAGGGCGACACCTTCTTCGCCTCGATGCGTGCGGCCTACGAGGCGCTCGACGAGGACATGAAGGCGCGCATCCGGCCCATGACCGCCACCCACAGCTACGCGAACTACTACGGGCGGGCCTTTGCCGACCGCAACCCGCTGACGCCCGAGCAACTGGCCGCCACGCCCGACGTGGTGCACCCGCTGGTGCGCACGCACCCCGAGACGGGCCGGCTCTCGCTCTATGTCGGCGAGGACGTGGTCAAGCAGATCGACGGCCTGCCGGCCGAGGAAAGCGCCGCGCTCCTCGCCGAGCTCAACGCGCACGCGATCGCGCCCGAATTCAGCTACCGCCACCAGTGGCTGGCAGGCGACCTGCTGGTCTGGGACAACCGCTGCACCATGCACCGCGCCACGCCCTACGACGACAAGGTCTATCGGCGCGTGATGCACCGCACCACCGTGGCCGGAGACCGTCCGTTCTGAACCCTCGAGACCGCAACCGGCCGGCGTTTGCCCACAACCAGAAAGAAGACATGAGCATCGAACCCAAGGAACCCGATACCGCGCAAACCCCGCAGCCGCGTGGGCGCGACCGGCAGCGTGTGAGGGGCGGCGCCACGCTGTCCGACGAGCTGAAGGACACGCTCGAGGACCTGATCGTGAGCGGCGTGCTCAAGCCCGGCGCCCGGCTCGACGAGGCCGAGCTGTCCGAGCGCTTCAAGGTGTCTCGCACGCCGGTGCGCGAGGCGCTCAAGGCACTGGCCGCGACCGGCCTGGTGGACCTGCGCAACCGGCAGGGCGTTTGCGTGGCGCGCATCTCGCTGCCGATGCTCATCGAGATGTTCCAGATGATGGCCGTGATGGAAGGCCTGTGCGCCAAGTTCGCCGCGCGCCGGTCCACCGAGGCGCAGAAGCTGCGCATGGGCCAGCTGCACGACGAACTCACGCGCATCCTTTCTTCGGGCGACCACTCGCGCTTCTACGACGTGAACCAGGACTTTCACGACGCGCTCTACGAGGCTTCCAACACGCACTACCTGGCCGAGCAGACCCGTGCGCTGCGCAAGCGCGTGCGCGTCTACCGCCGCTACGTCACCTTCCAGCCCGGCCGCATGGCCGCCACCATCGGCGAGCACGGCGCGATCCTCGACGCGATACGGCGCAACGACCCGGCCGCTGCATTCGCCGCCGCCGTCGACCACGTGAGCCTGCTCGAGGACGACATCGTCGACCTGATCGCGGCGCTGTCCGAGCAGGACGCGGGCGTGGCCTGAGCTTCATCCCGCATTGACATCCCATTTTTCGATCCGCATCCCAGGACAACACGCCATGAAACTCCAACTCGAAGGCAAGACCGTACTCATCACCGGAGCCTCCAAAGGCATCGGCCTCGCAGCCGCCCACGCGTTCGCGGCCGAAGGCTGCCACCTGCACCTGGCCGCCCGCGACGGCGTGGCCCTGACGGCGGCGCGCGAGGACATCTCGAAGGCCCACCCGGTCACGGTGGCGATCCATCCGATGGACCTCGCCGCGCCCGGCGCGATGGGCCAGCTCGCCGACGCCGCCGGCCCGGTCGACATCCTCGTGAACAACGCAGGCGACATTCCCTCGGGCCCGATCGAGTCGCTCGACTTCGCCGCGGTGCGCCGCGGCTTCCAGCTCAAGGTGCTGGGCTACATGGAACTCAGCCAGATCTACTACGCCCGGATGAAGGCCGCGGGCGGCGGCGTGATCGTCAACGACATCGGCAACTCCGGCGAGAACTGGGACGCCAACTACATCGCCGGCTCCACCGGCAATGCGGCCGTCATGGCCTTCACGCGCGCGCTCGGCGGCGTCAGCCTGGACGACGGCATCCGCGTGGTCGGCGTCAACCCCGGCCCGGTGGCCACCGACCGCATGGTCAAGCTGATGAAGCGCCGCGCGCTCGACACGCACGGCGACGAGGGCCGCTGGGAGGATCTGTTCGACAACTATCCCGGCGGCCGCCCGGCCACGCCCGAAGAAGTGGCCGAACTGATGGTCTTCCTGGCCTCGCCACGTGCGGGCTACATCACCGGCACCGTGGTGACCATCGACGGCGGCATTGCCGCGCGCGGTTCGATCATCAAGACCAGCAAGAAGGTCATCGCCGCCGAGCAGGCGCGGAGGCTCGCGGCATGAGCGCGGTATTGAAGTCCTTCCCCGCGGCGCCCGCCGCCCCGGCGACGAACGATGCGGAAACCCGCAACCAGTACTTCGACCGGCTCTTCACCAACCCCGACCTGATGTGGCTGGGCCAGAACACCAACCACTTCCCGCTGCATCCGGCCGTGCGCAAGGCGCTGCACGACGCGATCGACGACGAGAGCTTCCATGCCTATGCGCCGCCGCTGGGCATGGAGGCCTTGCGCACGGCCATCGTGGCCGACCTGGGCG
The DNA here is from genome assembly GCF_056402355.1 of Variovorax sp. P4_B11. Classification (NCBI taxonomy): domain Bacteria; kingdom Pseudomonadati; phylum Pseudomonadota; class Betaproteobacteria; order Burkholderiales; family Comamonadaceae; genus Variovorax; species Variovorax sp. P4_B11. Next base: position 55,401 of record NZ_JBFUHO010000043.1, on the reverse strand, counting down.
TGCCGGAGCAGTCGGCGGTGGTCACCGACGGCGCGGTCTCCGCGCTGGCGCTGGCCTGCCGCGCCTTCTGTGCCGAAGGCAAGGGTTTCGTCACCACCGACCCGGGCTGGAAGTGGCCGCTCCAGTTCGCGGCCAAGGCCGGCTCGGTGATCACCGAGGTCCCGATCTACGGCCCCGAGTACGGCTTCAAGCTCTCGGCCGAGGCGCTGGCCGCGGCGACCGACAGGAACACCGCCGTCATCTATCTGGTCGACCCGAACAACCCGCTCGGCACCGCCTACACCGAGGACGAGATCCGGGCCTTCGCGGATCGCGCGCGCGAGATCGGCGCGATCCTGATCCACGACTGCACCTACCGCGACTTCGCCGACAGCCACACGCTGGCCGCGCGCTTCTATCCGGAAGGCACGGTCACCATCGTGAGCTTCTCGAAGTGGCTCGGCCTGGCCGGCCTGCGCCTGGGCGCGCTGGTCGCGTCGCCCGCGCTGCTCGCGCGCATCCTGCCGCATTCGCAGGCCCCGCTCGGGGCCAGCGTGCTGGCCCAGCGCGCGGCCATCGCGGGCCTGGCCGTGAAGGACGAATGGATGCGCAGCGTGATCGCGCAGCAGCGCGAGAACCAGCGCCTGATCGTCGATGCCTTTGCCCGGCTGCCAGGGTTCGAGGTGCCGGTGTTTCCTTCGCAGGCGAACTTCATCGTGGTCGAGTGCACCGGCGCCGGCGTGACGCCCGAGGCGCTGGTCACCGCGCTCGGCGAGCACGACATCATGGTGCGCCAGGGCACCTACCACACGCCGCGCTTCGGCCACCGCTTCGTGAAGATCTCCACCACCGTGCCGAAGGCCTGGGCCCAGGCCCTGTGCGACGTGCTGCCGCGGGCTGTCGAGCGCGCCCGCAGCCTGCCCGCGACCGCGGCACTTTTCTGAGGAGCGGCGCATGAGTTTCGCCACCACCGCGGACGGCGTCCGCCTGTACTACGAGACCGCCGGCAGCGGCACGCCGATCGTGTTCGTGCACGAGTTCGGCGGCGACCACCGCAGCTGGGAACCGCAGATGCGCTACTTCGCGCGGCGCCACCAGTGCGTCACTTTCGGCGCGCGCGGCTATCCGCCGTCGGACGTGCCGGCCGGCATGGAGCGCTATTCGCAGGCCATCGCCGCCGACGACATCGCCGCGGTGATGGATGCGCTGGGGCTGGCGCGGGCGCACATCGTGGGTCTCTCGATGGGCGGCTTCGCGACCTTGCATTTCGGCCTGCGCCATGCGGCGCGCGCGGCCTCGCTGGTGATCGCCGGCGCGGGCTACGGCGCCGAGAAGGCGCACGAGGACTACTTCCGCGGCGTGTCGCTCGAAGTGGCGCGCCAGTTCGAGGCCCAGGGCTCGGAGCGCTTCGCGCGCACCTACTCGCTGGGGGCGAGCCGCGTGCAGTTCCAGAACAAGGACCCGCGCGGCTGGCAGGAGTTCGCCACCTGGCTCGGCGAGCACGATGCCGTGGGGGCGGCCAACACCATGCGCGGCGTGCAGGCGCGCCGGCCTTCCATCTATGACCTGGAGCGGGAGCTGCGCGCCATGGCGGTGCCCTCGCTGGTGGTGGTCGGCGACGAGGACGACCACTGCCTGCAGCCCGGCATCTTCCTCAAGACGACCGTTCCGGCCTGCGGCCTCGCCGTCATGCCCAAGACCGGCCACACGCTCAACCTCGAGGAGCCCGCCGCCTTCAACGCCTTGCTGGCCGAGTTCTTCGCCCAGGTCGAGGCCGGCCAGTGGAAGCCGCGCGACCCGCGCGCGCTGCCCAGCCAGATCATGAAGACCGACTGATGAGCGAGGCAGCCTCGGCCCGGGCGCCGGCCCTCCTGCGCGTCGATGCCGACCGGTTGTGGGGCCGGCTGATGGCGCTGGCGCGCTGCGGCGCCACGCCCGCCGGCGGCGTCAACCGCCAGGCGCTCAGTGCGCAAGAAATCGCGTCCTGGCAGGTGATGATCGATTGGGCCCGGTCGGCCGGGCTGGAGCCTTCGACCGATGCGGCGGGCAACCTGTTCGTCGCGCTGCCGGGCATGGACCGCGCCGCACCGCCCGTGCTCGCCGGCAGCCACCTCGACAGCCAGCCCGGCGGCGGACGCTTCGACGGCGTGTACGGGGTGGCCGCTGCGCTCGAGGTGTTGGTCACGCTGGCGGAGCAGGGCGTGCGGCCGGCCGTGGACATCGTCTGCGTGGCCTGGATGAACGAGGAGGGATCGCGCTTCGCGCCCGGCATGATGGGCTCGGAAGCCTTCGCCGGCGTGCGCAGCCTCGAGGCCGTGCGCGCGACGCGCGATGCCGAGGGCGTGTCGGTCGCCGAGGCGCTCGATGCCTTGCATGCGGCGTTTCCCACGCTGCGGCGCCGGCCGCTCGGCTTTGCGCTGAAGGCGTACATCGAGGCGCACATCGAGCAGGGCCCGGTGCTGGAGGCGCAGGGGCGGGTGATCGGCGTCGTCACGGGCATCCAGGGAAAGAAGACCTTCGACATCGTGATCGAAGGCGAGCGAGGACATGCCGGCACGCTCGCGATGGCGGAGCGGCGCGACGCGCTGGCGGCCTTCGCGCGCACGGCTTCGGCGCTCTACAGCGAAGTCGGCGGGCACGACCCGGCCGTCAAGTTCACCATCGGCCGGCTGCAGGTCGAACCGAACGCGCCGTCGGTCGTGCCCGAGCGCGTCACGCTGCGGGTCGACCTGCGCCATCCCGACAACGCGGTGCTGGATCGGCTGGGCGCCCGGCTCGTCGCGCTCTGCGGGACCCACGCCGCGCCGTGCCGGGCCACGGTGACGCGCCTGGTCGACGCCCCTTCCAACCGCTTCGACCCGCAGTTGCAGCGGGCCATTGCCGACGCCGCCGCGCTCGACGGACAGCCATTCATGCCCATTCTTTCCGCCGCCGGCCACGACGCGCGCCACATGGCGCCGCTGTGCCCGAGCGCGATGATCTTCATCCCCTGCCGCGGCGGCGTGAGCCATGCCGAGCACGAGTGGGCCGAGCCCGCGCATGTGGCGGCAGGCGCGAACGTGCTGCTGCGCGTGCTGCTGCCCTGCGCGGGCGTCGAGGAGGGCCTGGCCCGATGAGCGTCGCGACCGATGGTCCGATGGCCGACATGGCCGACCTGCCGGTGCAGCCGCCGCACGCACCGGCCAGCGCTGCGCAGGCGCGGGCGCGCTTCTTCAATTCGGGCAACGCCTTCAATGTGAAGCTGCCCGAGGTGCCGGCGCGCCTGTTCGCGGCGCCGACGGGCGCCGAGTCCGGCGTGTTCGACTGCGACCAGCGCGACGCGCTCGGCTGCGCCTTTCCTGCCACCACGCCGCTCATGCTCGCGCGCTATGTGCGCATCGCTGCCGGCGATGTGCGAGCCGTCGGCGTCGGTGCGACCGCTTCGGTCTGGTACGTGATCTCGGGCGCCGGCCGGGTCGGTGGGATGGCGGAGCCCCTGGCCTTCGGCGCCGGCGATGTCTTCCTGCTGCCCGGCGCCCCGGGCTGCCGCCTCGAAGCGGGGGCGGGCGGCGCCCTGCTGTGGACGGTGGGCAACGAGCCGCAACTGGCCTTCGACGCCTCGCAGCCGCCGGGCCCGGCCGATGCGCCGGTCGAAGCGGTGCACTACCCCGCCGCGGAGATCGAATGCCAGTTGGCGCTGCTGTCTTCGATGGGCAGCCGCGACGGCACCTCGGGCCGGGCGCTGATCTTCTCCTCCGATCGGCAGGAGGCCGCGCGCAATCTCACGCCCACCCTGACGCTGAGCTTCAACACCCTCGCTGCGCAGACCCATCAGCGCACGCATCGCCACAATTCGGCGGCGGTGACGCTGGTGGTTCGGGGGGAGGCCTGCCACTCCATGGTCGGCGGGTCGCATTGCCCCTGGGCTCCTTGGGCCACGCTCGTGACTCCGCCGGGTGCGCCGCATTCGCACCACAACGCCGGCGACGCCGGCGCGCGCTTCCTGATCGTGCAGGACGGTGGGCTGCACTACCACATGCGGACGATGGGCTTCGAGTTCCTCGAGGCCTAGTCTGCGCTGGCGCCGCCGGCGCTCAGTTCCGCCCAGTCGAATTCCTGCAGCAGGACCCGGTAGGCGTCGTCGCCGATCACCTCGTCCCGGCGAAGTTCGAAGGCGCGCTGCCGTGCGACCGTGATCGCCCGTCGCCGGAGCGCGCCTCCGGACAATTCGTCGATCGAGGTCCCGGGTCCCGGGCTGGAATGGAGTTCCACCGCCGCGCCGTACTCCTTGCGCAACAGCTTCGCTGTCAGGCTCTCGTCGTCCTTGATCGCCTCGAGGAGTGCGCCATAGGCCTGGATCCGGCCCAGCCGGACTTCTCGGCCGACCGGGTCGTCGTCGGCCAGGCCCAACCGGCGGATCAGCGGCGCCATCGTCAACCCCTGCAAGACCAGGGTGCCGAACACCACGGCGAATGCGCAGAGCAGGATCAGGTCCCGGAACGGGAAAGGCGCGCCGCTCGGGAGCGTCTCGGGGATCGCGAAGGCGGCGGCCAGCGTCACGATGCCCCGCATGCCGGCCCAGGACAGCACCACGCTGCTGCCGAATGTGGGCGCCGCATTCGCTGCCAATCCGGGCCTGGGACGGCGTGCGCGCCAGCGCTTGATTGAGTGATAGCCGAAGACCCAGGCGAAGCGTGCCGCGATCGTCACGCACAGGACTGCGACCGCCGTGGCGATGGCATCGTTGCGCGCGCTGCCGGTCTCGAGTCGGTCCCAGATGGGCCGCAGCTGCATCCCGATGAGCACGAACGCGAATGCGTTCAGGATGAACACCGCGGACTCCCAGACCGTGAACACGGGCACGCGCATGCGGGCCGGCATCCGCGCGCCGCTGCGCCGCGCCAGGGTCATCGCGAAGGCGACCAGGGTCAGGATGCCTGAAAGTCCGATGGCTTCGGCGGCGATCCAGACGCCGAAGGTCAGGGCGAACTGGACGATCAGCGCGATCGGCACGTCGCGCAGCCGGGTCGTCAGCGAGCCCACCGCATACGCACAACCCACACCGACCCCGAGGCTGCCGAAGATGGTCAGCAGGAAGACCGGTGCAAGGCTCGCGAAGCCGAGATGGCCGGCCATCGCGGCCATGATGGCCAGCCGGTAGACCAGCAGCGAGCTGGCGTCGTTGAGCAGGCTCTCCCCCTCGAGGATCTTCAGCAGCTTGTGCGGCAGTCCGACCTGGCGCATCACCGCGGTGGCCGCCGCCGCATCGGGCGGCGCGACGATCGCGCCAAGCGCGATCGCGACCGCCCAGGGCATGCCGGGCACGAGCCAGCGCGCCACGCAGGCGACGGCCAGCACGGTGGCACCGACGGCGGCGATCACGAGGCCGGCCACCGGCCGCCAGTTGCGTCGCAGGTCGCGCAGCGACGTGTCGTAGGCCGCGTCGACCAGCACGGGTGCGACGAACAGCGTCAGGGCCAGGTGGGGATCGAGGGTCCAGTTGGGGCTGTGCGGCACGAACGCGAGCAGGGCGCCGCCGATCGCGAGGAAGGTGGGGTAGGGCGCGCCGATCCGGTTCGCCAGTGCCGCGAGCAGCGCCGCGCCGAGCAGCAGCAGGATGATCCATTCGAAGGTTGCCATGACAATGCGTGGAGTTTTTGGCCAGGCCTCGATCCAGGATACCTTCTCCTGCCGGTCGTCCGCAGCCCGGAACGCCGGGCCGCTGTCGCGCCCGGAAGCCGTGGAGGCCGCAGGGCTGGCGCAGAAGGCGCAGCTGCTGCGCGACAAAGGCTGAGCACGGCGCCGTCTACCTGCGCGAGGCGAACCACTTGTCGTGGATCTCCTCATACGTCCCGTCCTGGTAGACCTCCAGCAATGCCTCGTTGATCCGCTTGCGCAGCGGGCTGCCCAGCGCCACGACGATGCCGTACTTCTCGGGCCTGAACACGGGGCCCACGACCTGCAGCGTGCCCTTGCCCGACGTGGCGGCCCAGTATTGCAGCGTGGGCGCGTCGAAGACGATGGCCTGCACCTTGCCGCGCATCAGCAGGTCCACGCCGGCAGCGGGATTGGCAATTTCGACGACCGGCAGGTGCAGCCGCGCCAGGTAGTCGGCCGCGATGCTGCCGGGCACCGTCGCGATCGTCTTTCCGGGCAGGTCGCCCGGTCCCGCAATGCTCGAGCGCAGCCGATGCACCGTCTGCGATGAGGTGACGGTCGCAGTCAGTTGTGCGATCAGCACGATCCCCATCAGCCACACGCACGCGATCACGAGCCGCCTGAGCGCGCCTGGGGTACTTCGCTCGCCATGCTCGCCGGTGGCGATGATGAGCATCGTGTTCCAGACCTCGTTGCCGACTCCGGCCGCGTAGCCTTTGCCGAGTTCCGGATTGCGCGTGTGTTCAATGAACCAGAGCACGTTGGCCCACAAGAACACCAGCACGAGTGCCGCGGCGAACAGCTTTCCGATGGTGCTCCAGGGGATGGCCAACAAGGTCGCGAGGACCGGGCCTTCCTCTTCGGCGCGGACCATGATCTGCAGGCCGGAGTCGAAATAGGATTGCGAAAAGTCGGCAAGCTTCTCGCGCTCCGGCGTCATCACGATGGCCGAGACGGCGACGTCCGCATCGCCGCGACGTACGCTCTCCAGCTGCTCGGCGCGCGGCCCCGCATCCACCCATTCGAACTTCACGTCCATCCGGCGCGCGAGTTCGTTCCACAGGTCGACGCTGAAGCCGGCCAGCCGACCGTCCTGCCAGAACACGAAGGGTGCCAAGGGTCCGGTGGCCACGCGCAGTGGAGCGACGGGTGCTGCGACTGCCTCGGCCGCGAACGCGCCCGCAGCGAACACCAGCGTCACACACATCGTCGCGAGGCGTGCTGAACATCGGGTCATCGTGCAGAGAATATGCACCCTCGCCGCCAGGCGGATTGACGCAGCTCAAGCGCTTGTCTTCAGCGTCGCCTTCAGGAGCTGTTCGAAGCCGGATGACACCTGTTCGGCATCCATGCCCAGCTGCACGTGAACGATCGCGCCGTCGACAGCCAGCGCCAGCGATTGCGCGAGGGCACGCCGGCGTCGTCCCGGCGGCAGCGTCGATGAGATCGCCTCGATCATCTCTTCCTTGTGGACGCGGCTCACCTCGAGCACCTCGTCGCTGGACGTACCGAGTTCCACCGATGCGTTGATGAATGCACAGCCGCGAAAACGCGCGTCGGACCACCATTCCTCCAGCGTCGGAAGGAGTGCCATCGCTCCAATCCTTGCGCTCCCATGCCGGGCCAGCGCGTCCCGGAACCAGTCGATCCACAGTCGGTGCCGATGGTCGAGGTAGGAACGAATCAGGTCGTTCTTGCTCGGGAAGTGCCGGTAGAAGGTGACCTTCGTGACACCGGACGCGGCGATCAGCTTGTCGATGCCGGTCGCTCGAATTCCGTCTCCATAGAAGAGGTCGTGAGCGGTCGCGAGGATGCGCTCTCGCGCGGGCAGCTCGGCAATTTCCGGACTTCTCGATGTGGGCATGGCGCCAGTGTAGACAGCTTCGTCTACGTCTGCTACATTGAGGCCATGTAGACGAACCTGTCTACATGCCAAACCCCATCAACCTTGGAGGTCCACACCATGGAAACTCGCCCGCCGCTGCCGCCGTTCACCAGAGAATCTGCCATCCAGAAGGTCCGACTCGCCGAAGACGGGTGGAACACCCGCGATGCGGCGAAGGTCGCACTCGCCTATACGCTCGACACGAAGTGGCGCAATCGGGTCGAATTTGCCAACAGCCGTGAGGAAGCCCAGGCCTTCCTCGAGCGCAAGTGGCGCAAGGAACTGGACTACCGCCTGATCAAGGAGCTCTGGGCCTTCGATGGCAACCGCATCGCCGTCCGCTACGCCTACGAGTGGCGCGACGACTCCGGCAACTGGTTCCGCTCGTACGGAAACGAGAACTGGGAGTTCCGCGAGGACGGCCTGATGCAGCGCCGCTTTGCGTGCATCAACGACATGCCCATCCAGGCTTCGGAGCGGAAGTTCCACTGGCCGCTCGGCCGCCGTCCCGACGACCACCCCGGCCTCAGCGACCTGGGCCTCTGATCGTCCGCCGCCGGCGTTCGTCCGGGCGGTGGCGCAGGCCATTGCGCTGAAGGGGGTTGTCGCCCTAAAGTGGCGCCCAACCAGGAGGAGCCAGGATGGCGACCGAACAAGCCGCGTTCGTGTACCGGGGATACCGGGTGCATGCTTTCACCAGTCGATCGCCCTACCGGAAGCTGTGGGCTTGGGTGACCTTCGATCTCGTGACCGGGGTTCAGGGCGGCCATCCGCGCCACCTCGTCCCGGGGGAGTTCTACGACGAGGAATCGGCATTGACTGCGGCCTATGGCTATGCGAGGAGCAGGATCGACAAGGGCGAGGTCTGGGGCTGAATTTGATCTGCCTCAAGACGCGGAACGCAGAACGGAGGATGCTGAGCGATGCGAACTCCCCGGACCGTGCAGCATGACACCCGCGAGCCTGACCATCATCCGCCACGAACACCGCGCGCTGTCGGCGATGTTGCGGTCGATCTCGCTGCTGCTCGACACGCACCGGCGTCGCGGCACCTTGCCCGACTTCGATGCGCTGCAGGCCATGCTGTTCTACGTCGACGAGTTTCCCGAGAAGCTCCACCATCCGAAGGAAAGCGGCTTTCTCTTTCCGAAGCTGCGGGGTCGCACGCCGCACATGGACGCGGTGCTCGATCGGCTCGATCGCGACCACGCGCGAGGCGAGCAGGCGGTACGTGAACTCGAACACGCGCTGCTCGCCTTCCGGCTGATGGGTGGCACTGCCCAGAGGGAGGCCCGCCGGGAGGCGTTCGACTCGGCGGTGAAGCACTACGTGGACTTCTACCTCGAGCACATGGGCGTCGAGGAACGAGAGGTCCTCCCGTTCGCGGAGGCGGTTCTCAAGCCTGAAGACTGGGCCGAGATCGATGCCGAGTTCCTGAAGAACCGCGATCCGCTGATCGGCTACGAGGCCGACGAGGCGTACCGGCCGCTGTTCACCACCATCCTCGCCGCCCTCGAACATTCCGGCAACTTCGCCTCGGTGCTCGAAGCGCTCGCCGGCACTGCCAAGCCGCGATTCCCGTCGCAGCATTAGCCAGGTCCGGCTGGAAAGGCCCGCTCGCGGGGCTCATGAAAAGCCCAGCGGCTCCCCATGCAGGTCGTAGGCCGCGTAGCGGCCGAAGGCGCCCTGGCGGACGTCGTCGACCATCGCCTCGACGGCGCGCTCGGTCTCGGCGTCGCTCGGCGCACTCCGGCCCTTGCCGCAGAGGCCGGCGACGAACACCACGTGCCAGGTCGCGCCGAGCTCGCGTGCTTCGGCCGCCAGGCCCGCGAAGCTGCCGAGCGCGTCCGGTGCCTTGTCCACGCACATCACCGGCGCGAGCTCGCCGCCCTCGCCGGCCTCGAAGCGGGCCCGTTGCTCGGCACTCGCATCGGCGGGCAGGCTCGCGGCCGCGAAGACGAACAGAAGACGCTGGGGTTCGGGCTGCGATCTGGCGGCCTGCAGCAGAAGCTCGAAGTGGGACGGGTTCATGGCGTTGCTGCTACTGGACCAGCGGTGAATCGGCGGCCTCGAGGTCCACGCCTTCGATCCGGGCGTCGGCCGCGAGCAGCTGCAGGAACTGGCGCGTCGCGGCCACCAAGGCCTGCTGCCGCAGGGCCAGCTCGACCGCGGCGCGCACCGCCTCGAAGGGCCGCTGGATGCCGGGCTCGCGCGCGATGACCTCGACCACGTGCAGGCCGAAACGACTGTGGACGAGGCGCGGCAGGACGCCGACTTCGGCCCGGCCGAAGAGTTCGCGGCCGAATTCCGGCGCGCAGTCGCCGAGCTCCAGCCAGCCCAGCTCGCCGCCCTCGGCGCCGCTCGGGCAGTTCGACAGCGCCGCCGCCTGGGTGGCGAAGCTCGGCGACGCGCTGCCGTCGAAGCAGCGCACCTCCAGCATGGCCATCTCCGCGCGCCTTCGCAGCGCCACCACGTCCACGCCGGGCGTCACCGCGAAGAGGATGTGTCGCACGCGCACCCGCTCGCCGCCGCGATACTGGCCCTCGTGGGCGGCGTGATAGCGCCTGCATGTCTCCTCCGAGGGGGCGGGCAGCGAGATCGAGCGGTCGAGGAGCGCCTCGATCGCGTCGGTGGCGGCCTCGCTGGTCGCACCGTCGACCGAGGCCGCGTCCGCCCGGTCGAGCAATCCGGCAGCCTGCGCGGCCTGGCGCAGCAGTTCGGTGCAGGCGCGCTGGCGCAGTTCCTCGGCCGACAGCAGCAGTCCCGGCGCATGAAGCGCGACACCGTTGACGCGGGCGATGGGCGGCACCCCGAGGGCCGGATCCGTTGCGATGGGTTCGACTTGCATGGGGCTGCCCTCAATCGTTCGCGCCGGACGAACGCGGCTGGTTCTGTCCGGGCGGCACATTGAGCCGCCGGCTGCGGACCACCTGGTAGGGCCGCAGAAGGTAGCCGACCGAAGCGAATCCGCTCCACACATGGACCAGGCGGCTGAAGGGAAAGAGAAGAAAGATCGTCATCCCCAGCACCAGGTGGAACAGGTACGGCCACGGCAGGCCCGCGAGCAGCTCGGCGTCGACGGCCCGCAAGGTGAGGATGCGCTGCGCCCAGTCCGCAAGGATGAGCATCACGCTGCCGTCCGAGTGCGCCCAGGAGAAGGGCAGGGTGATCAGCCCCACCACCAGCTGCACCCAGAGGATCAGCAGGATCGCGATGTCGGTCCGGTGGCTGGTGTAGCGGATCCGCGGATCGAACAGCCGGCGGTAGATCAGCATCGACAGCCCGATGAAGCAGAGCACGCCGAAGATGCCGCCCGAATAGATGGCGATCTTCTGCTTGACCGGTGCTTCGAGGAAGTGGCTGTAGAAGGCGTGCGGCGCGAGCAGGCCCACGAAATGCCCGAAGAACAGGAACAGGATGCCCACGTGGAAGAGGTTGCTGCCCCAGCGCAGCAGGCCGCTGCGAAGGAGCTGCGACGAATCGCTCTTCCAGGTGTACTGGTCGCGATCGAAGCGGATCAGGCTGCCGAGGAGAAACACCGTGAGGCAGATGTACGGATAGACACCAAAGACAAAGCCGTGCAGCGTGATCATGCGCGTTCTCCTTCGACAGGGCGGTCCCTGCGGACGATGTGAATGGGTTGCGGCTGGTCCGGTCGGCCCTGGCCCTTGACAGAACAGCCGTCGAAGACCACCGGCTCCTCCCAGCTGGCGTCCAATGGCTCCTCGGGCGCGATCACCACCGGCTGCGCGGTCTCGCCCGCGAGTTCGAGCAGCGCGCCGAGCACGCTGGCGTAGGCACTCTGGCGCTGCTGAAGCGCCGCGAAGATCGCGTTGAACAGGTGCGCCATCTCCGCCAGGAACTGGCGCGCCTCGCGTGGCGGCTGGGTCGACGCGAACTCCAGCACGACCGGCAGGAAATCGGGCAGCTCGTCCTCGCGGACGAAGAGGCCGGCGGCCTCGTAGGTGCGCGCCAGATCGATCATGGCCGGCCCCCGGTCGCGCGAGTCGCCGTGGACATGTTCGAACAGGTGCAGCGAAGTGGCCCGGCCGCGGTCGAACAGGTCGACGTAGCGGGCCTCGCTTTCCAGCGGGCCGGCGCGGCCGAGCAAGTCGAGCAGCGCGTCGAGTTCGGCGAGCCGCGAAGGCGACAGGGCGCGCTCGTCGTGAAGCGCGCTGCGCAGCGCCTCGAGGTTCCGGCGCAGCTCGTCATCGGGATAGCCGAGCAGGCGGCCCAGCGCGCGCAGGCTCCTGGAAGCCGCGGGTGCATGCTTGAAGATCGACATGCTCAGACCTCCGCCTTGATCGGGATCGTGCGCTTGCGGTGGCCGCCGAAGAGGCTCACATCGCTCGAACCGTCCGAACAGCCATTGCCGAAGGAGAAGCCGCAGCCGCCGCGGACGTCGAAGGTGTTCTCGGCATATTCGCGATGGCTGGTCGGAATCACGAAGCGGTCCTCGTAGTTGGCGATCGCCATGACGTGGTACATGTCCTCGACCTCGGCCTGGCTGATGCCGACCTGCTCCAGCGCGTCCAGGTTGATGCGTCCGTCGACATGCTTCTCGCGCTGGTAGGCGCGCATGGCCAGCATGCGCTCGAGCGCCCGCACCACCGGCTGCGTGTCGCCGGCGGTCAGCAGGTTCGCGAGGTACTTGACCGGGATGCGCAACTGGTTCACGTCGGGTATCTGGCCATTGATGCCCACGTGGCCGGCGTTCGCGGCGGCGGTGATGGGCGACAGCGGCGGCACGTACCAGACCATCGGCAGCGTGCGGTACTCGGGATGCAGCGGCAGCGCGACCTTCCAGTCGACTGCCATCTTGTAGACCGGGCTCTTGCGCGCGGCCTCCATCCAGGCGTCCGGAATGTTGTCGATGCGCGCCTGCGCGATGACCGCCGGATCGTTCGGATCGAGAAAGATGTCGAGCTGCGCCTGGTACAGGTCGCGGTCGTGTTCCACGCTCGCCGCTTCCTGGATGCGGTCCGCGTCATACAGCAGCACACCCAGGTAGCGGATGCGCCCGACGCAGGTCTCGCTGCACACCGTCGGCTGGCCGGCCTCGATGCGCGGGTAGCAGAAGGTGCACTTCTCCGCCTTGCCGCTCTTCCAGTTGTAGTAGATCTTCTTGTACGGGCAGCCCGAGACGCACATCCGCCAGCCCCGGCACTTGTCCTGGTCGATCAGCACGATGCCGTCCTCCTCGCGCTTGTAGATCGAGCCCGACGGGCAGCTCGCCACGCAGGCCGGATTGAGGCAGTGCTCGCACAGGCGCGGCAGGTACATCATGAAGGTGTTCTCGAACTCGCCGTAGATGTCCTTCTGGATGTCGTCGAAGTTCTTGTCCTTGCTGCGCTTGCTGAACTCGCCGCCGAGGATCTCCTCCCAGTTCGGGCCCCATTCGATCTTCTCCATGCGCTGGCCCGTGATCAGGCTGCGCGGGCGCGCGGTGGGCGTGGCCTTCATTTCGGGCGCCGACTGCAGGTGGCCATAGTCGAAGGTGAAGGGCTCGTAGTAGTCGTCGATCTGCGGCATGCTCGGGTTCGCGAAGATGCGCATCAGCAGCTTCCAGCGCGCGCCCTGCCGCGGCTCGATGCGGCCGTTGGGCTTGCGTACCCAGCCGCCGTTCCACTTGTCCTGGTTCTCCCACTCCTTCGGGTAGCCGATGCCGGGCTTGGTCTCGACGTTGTTGAACCATGCGTACTCCATGCCGGGACGGCTGGTCCAGACGTTCTTGCAGGTCACCGAGCAGGTGTGGCAGCCGATGCACTTGTCGAGATTGAGCACCATGCCGATCTGGGCGCGTATCTTCATGCTGCCTCCCCGAGTTGTTGCACCACCTCGGCCCGCTCGTCGCCGCGTGGCGTGTCGAGCCAGTCGACCTTGTCCATCTTGCGCACGACCACGAACTCGTCGCGGTTGGTGCCGATGGTCCCGTAGTAGTTGAAGCCGTAGGAAAGCTGCGCGTAGCCGCCGATCATGTGGGTCGGCTTGAGCACGATGCGGGTCACCGAGTTGTGGATGCCGCCGCGCTGGCCGGTGATCTCCGAACCCGGCGTGTTCACGATCTTCTCCTGCGCGTGGTACATCATGACCATGCCCGGCTTGATGCGCTGGCTGACCACGGCACGGGCCGCGATGGCGCCGTTCACGTTGTAGAGCTCCACCCAGTCGTTGTCCTCGACGCCGATGGCCTTCGCATCGTCTTCGCTGAGCCAGATGATCGGGCCGCCGCGGCTCAGCGTGAGCATCAGCAGATTGTCGGTGTAGGTCGAGTGAATGCCCCACTTCTGGTGCGGCGTGATGAAGTTCAGCAGGATCTCGGCGTTGCCGTTGGAGCGGATGCCGTGCATGCCGGCGGTGGCCTTCAGGTTCACCGGCGGCCGGTAGCTGGCGAAGCCCTCGCCGAAGGCCAGCATCCACGGATGGTCCTGGTAGAACTGCTGCCGCCCTGTCAGCGTGCGCCAGGGGATCAGCTCGTGCACGTTGGTGTAGCCGGCGTTGTACGACACCGTCTCCGACTCGATGCCGCTCCAGGTCGGCGAGCTGATGATCTTCCGCGGCTGCGCCTGGATGTCCCTGAAGCGGATCTTCTCGTCCTCGCGGTGCAGCGCCAGGTGCGCGTGGTCGCGCCCGGTCTGCTTCGACAGCGCCTCCCAGGCCTTCACCGCCACGTGCCCATTGGTCTCGGGCGCGAACTGCAGGATCATCTCGCAGGCATCGATGTCACTGTCGATCCGGGGCATGCCGCAGGTGGCGCCTTCCTCGGTGACGACCCCGTTCAGCTGGCCGAGCTGGCGCACCTCGGTCTGGGTGTTCCACGCAATGCCCTTGCCGCCGTTGCCGATCTTGTTCATCAAGGGCCCGACCGCGGTGAAGCGCTTGTAGACATTCGGATAGTCGCGCTCGACGACGCTCAGGCCCGGCGCGGTCTTGCCCGGCACCAGCTCGCATTCGCCGCGCTTCCAGTCTTTCACCTCGAAAGGCTGGGCCAGCTCGCCGGGCGAGTCGTGCATCAGGGGCGTCAGCACCACCTCGCTCTCCACGCCGAGATGACCCACGCAGATCTCGCTGAACTTCTTCGCGAAGCCCTTGTAGATCTCCCAGTCGCTCTTCGATTGCCAGACCGGGTCCACCGCCGTGGACAGCGGATGAATGAAGGGATGCATGTCGCTGGTGTTCAGGTCGTTCTTCTCGTACCAGGTCGCCGTCGGCAGCACGATGTCGGAATACAGGCAGGTCGTGCTCATGCGGAAGTCGAGGGTGACCAGCAGGTCGAGCTTGCCCTCTGGCGCCTTGTCGTGCCAGACGACCTCGGTGGGCTTGGCTTCCTCGCTGCCGAGATCCTTGCCCTGCACCCCGTTGCTGGTGCCCAGCAGGTGCTTGAGGAAGTACTCGTGGCCCTTGCCCGAGGAGCCGATGATGTTGGACCGCCAGACGAACATGTTGCGCGGCCAGTTGTCGGGATGGTCGGGGTCCTCGCAGCTCATGCGCAGCGTGCCGTCCCGCAGCGACTGGACGACATAGTCCTTCGCCTCCATGCCCGCGGCCTGCGCGTCGCGCACCACCTGCATCGGGTTCGTCTGCAGCTGCGGTGCCGAGGGCAGCCAGCCCATGCGCTCGGCGCGCACGTTGTAGTCGATCATGCTGCCGCCGTAGCGCGCCTTGTCCGCGAGCGGCGACAGGACCTCGTCGACGCCCAGCTTCTCGTAGCGCCATTGATCGGTGTGGGCATAGAAGAAGCTCGTCGAGTTCATCTGCCGCGGCGGCCGGATCCAGTCGAGCGCGAAGGCCAGCGGCGTCCAGCCGGTCTGCGGGCGCAGCTTCTCCTGGCCGACATAGTGGGACCAGCCGCCGCCGCTCTTGCCGATGCAGCCGCACATCATCAGCATGTTGATGACGCCACGGTAGTTCATGTCGCTGTGGTACCAGTGGTTCATGCCGGCGCCGATGATCACCATCGAGCGGCCCTGGGTCTTGTCGGCGTTCTCGGCGAACTGGCGCGCGACGCTGATGACCTGGTCGCGCGGCACGCCGGTGATCTGCTCCTGCCAGGCCGGCGTGTAGGGCGTGTTGTCGTCGAAGTCGGTGGCGGCCAGTTCTCCGGGCAGGCCGCGCGCAACGCCGTACTGGGCGGCCTGGAGGTCGAACACCGTGGCCACCAGGGCCTCGCGCTTCTCGCCTTCCTTGCCCAGGGGGATTCGCTGGACCGGCACCGTGCGCACCAGCACGTCGTCCTGCGCGTTGGAAGCGAAGTGCGCGTGAGGGATGCCGCCGAAGTACGGAAACCCGACCCTGGCGACCTGGTCGCCGGGATGCTCGCCTTCGAGCAGCGAGAGCTTGAGATTCACTTCGTGGCCGTTGCGCGCCTCGCGGGCCTCCAGATTCCATTGGCCGGTGTCGGCACGGCCGTCCGGCCCCCAGCGGAAGCCGATCGCGCCGTGCGGCAGCACCACCTTGCCCTGGGCGTCGAAGGCGACCGTCTTCCACTCGGGATTGTTGGCCTGGCCCAGCTTGCCGTTGAAGTCGGACGCGCGCACGTAGCGGTCCGGCACCATCACGGTCTCGCCGTTGGCGAGCCGGTGCTCCTTCAGCATCACCAGCATCGGCAGGTCGGTGTAGCGGCGGGCATAGTCGTCGAAGTAGGCCGAGCGCGGCTGGCCGTTGCCGCCGAAGTAGAAGTCCTTCAGGATGACGTGGCCCATCGCCATGGCCAGCGCTGCGTCGGTGCCCTGCTTCGGATGCAGCCACAGGTCGGACAGCTTCGCGACCTCGGAGTAGTCCGGCGTGATCGCGACGGTCTTGGTGCCCTTGTAGCGGACCTCGGTGAAGAAGTGGGCGTCCGGCGTGCGCGTCTGTGGCACGTTCGAGCCCCAGGCGATGATGAAGCTCGAGTTGTACCAGTCGGCGGATTCGGGCACGTCCGTCTGCTCGCCCCAGATCTGCGGGCTCGCGGGCGGCAGGTCGCAGTACCAGTCGTAGAAGCTCATGCAGACCCCGCCCAGCAGGCTCAGGTAGCGGCTCCCCGCCGCGTAGCTGACCATCGACATGGCCGGGATCGGCGAGAAGCCGATGATGCGGTCCGCGCCGTGCTTCTTGATGGTGTGGACGTTCGCGGCCGCGATGATCTCGTTGACCTCGTCCCAGGTCGAGCGCACGAAGCCGCCCAGGCCGCGAACGCCCTGGTAGTCGCGCCGCTTGGCGTCGTCATGCACGATCGCCGCCCAGGCTTCGACCGGATCGAGCGCCATGCGCGCCTCGCGCCAATGCTGCAGCAGCCGCCCGCGCACCATCGGGTACTTGACGCGGTTGGCGCTGTAGAGGTACCAGCTGTAGCTGGCGCCGCGCGCGCAGCCGCGCGGTTCGTGGTTGGGCATGTCCCAGCGGGTGCGTGGATAGTCCGTCTGCTGGGTCTCCCAGGTCACGATGCCGCCCTTGACGTAGATCTTCCACGAGCAGGAGCCGGTGCAGTTGACGCCGTGGGTGGAGCGCACGATCTTGTCGTGCGCCCAGCGGTTGCGGTAGGCGTCCTCCCATGTGCGGTCCTCGCCCGTGGTGACGCCGAGGTCGCCCGAGAAGCCTTCGCGCGGGTTCGAGAAGTGTTTGAGGCGATCGAGAAAATGGCTCATGAAAAGTCTCCGGAAAGAGGGCGCTCAGGGGTTCTTCACGTACGCCGCCGGGCGCAGGTAGAACCACCAGTTGAGAACGAGGCAAAGGGCGTAGAACGCCGCGAAGCCGTACATGGCGATCTCGGGCGTGCCGGCCTTGATCTGCGCGCCGATCACGACCGGCGCGACGAAGGCGCCATAGGCGGCCACGGCCGAGGTCCAGCCCAGCACCGGACCGGCCTGCTGGCGGTCGAAGATCACGCCGATGGTCCGGAAGGTCGAGCCGTTGCCGATGCCGCTGGCCGTGAACAGCACCACGAACAGCACCATGAACAGCAGGAAGTGCTGCTCCGGCGCCGGCGACCGGTAGGCCAGCAGCATCACGTAGCCGACCGCGACCGAGGCGGCCACCATCACCGCCGAGATGATCTGGGTGACGATCGAGCCGCCGATGCGGTCGGAGATCCAGCCACCGACCGGCCGCACCAGGGCGCCGACGAAAGGGCCGATCCACGCGTAGGTCAGGGCCGAGGGCGCATTCGGGTTCTTCAGCGTGTGCTGCATCACGCCCGCCGCATCCGGCACATGGCTGATGCCGAAGATCACCGTGATCGACAGCGGCAGCGCCATCGAGAAGCCGATGAAGGAGCCGAAAGTCACGATGTAGAGCAGCGTCAGCGCCCAGGTGTGCCGATTGCGGAAGATCTCGAACTGCTTGGCGACGCCTTCGGCCATCGTGCCGAAGGCCGTGACTTTCATCATCAGCAGCGTGCCGACGATGATCAGCGGCATGGCCGCCCACATGTTGAGCAGGCCCAAACCGGTCGGCGCCGGCAGGTACAGATACAGGCCGACGCCCGCAGGCACGAAGGACAGCGTGTAGAGCCAGATGATCTTGAGAAAGGCGACGAGGGTGCCGCCGGTGTCGGGCGACACCGTCTTCAGGTTGTTCATGCCGAACCAGCACACGGCCGCCAGCGGAACCAGGGACAGCAGCCAGGCGAAGCCGGCGTTCTGGATCCAGGTCGGCGTGCCGGCCAGGATCTTGCCGAAGATCCAGCCGCTGTCCTTCACCAGCGTCATCGGCTCTCCGCCGAAGGCGCCGAACAAGCCCACCGTCATGACCAGCGGGATCACGATCTGCATGCTGGTGACGCCGAAATTGCCGAGGCCGGCATTGAGCCCCAGGGCCGTGCCCTGCAGCCGCTTCGGAAAGAAGGTGCTGATGTTCGACATCGAGCTCGCGAAGTTGCCGCCGCCCACGCCCGACCAGAGCGCCATGAGCTGGAAGGCCCAGAGCGGCCAGTCCTTGTGCTGCAGCACGATGCCGGTGCCGATGGCGGGGGCCAGCAGCATCGCGGTCGTGAGGAAGATGGTGTTGCGCCCGCCCGCGAGGCGGATCAGGAACGAGGCCGGGATCCGCATCGTCGCGCCGGCCAGGCCCGCGATGGCGGTCAGGGAGAACAGCTCGGCCTGGCTGAACGGGAAGCCCAGGTTCAGCATCTGCACCGTGATGATTCCCCACATGCCCCAGATCGCGAAGCCGCACAGCAGGCAGGGGACCGAGATCCAGAGATTTCGGTAGGCGATGCGCTTGCCGGTGGATTCCCAGAAGGCCTCGTCCTCCGGACGCCAGTCGGGGATGTCGGTGCCGCCGGTGGGGCGCGGTGCCGTGCCTTGAAGTGGAGATGTGTTCATGAAGGGTGCCTGCGGAGGTTGGTGGGATCAGCCCTTGAGGCTGAAGGCCCGTGCGCGCTTGCCCATCACTTCGGTGCCGCGCACCTCGGTCCAGTACATCCAGATCAGCGAGACCCAGACCACGCCGTACATCAGCATGAAGGCGCTGGAACGGATGCCGGTGATGTCCATCAGCGCGCCGAACATGATCGGAAGGACGAAGCCGCCCAGGCCGCCGGCCAGGCCGACGATGCCGCTGACGGTGCCGATGTTCGACGGGAATTCGTCGGCGATGTACTTGAACACCGACGCCTTGCCGAAGGCGAAGGCGATGCCGAGCAGGAACATCAGGCCGGTGAAGGCATAGACGTTCAGGCCAAGGTGGAAGGTCTTCGGCCCGTCCACGGTCGCCACCGTGAAGTCGGTCTGCGGATAGCTCAGCAGGAACAGGCAGATCCAGCTCACCCACATCACCCACCAGGTGACCGGGTGCGCGCCGTAGCGGTCGCTGAGCCATCCGCCCACCGCGCGCAAGACGCCGCCCGGCAGCGAGAAGCAGGCGGCCAGCAGCGCGGCCACGCGGATGTCGAGGCCGAACTCGCCGATGTAGTACTGCACCATCCAGAGGCTCAGCGCGACATAGCCGCCGAAGACGATGCTGTAGTACTGGCAGTACTTGATGACCTTCGGGTCCTTCAGCGCCCGCAGCTGGTCGACGAATCGGGTGTTGCTCGGCACCAGGTGCGCGGGGTCGCTGGCGCTGAACAGCCAGAACAGGAGCATCGCGCCGAGCATGACGGCCGCGTAGACCTGCGGCACCATGGCCCATCCGAAAGCCACCACCAGCGCCGGCGCGACGAACTTGTTGACGGCCGCGCCCGAGTTGCCGGCGCCGTAGATGCCCATCGCGAAGCCCTGCTGGTTCTTGGGAAACCAGCGTGCGACATAGGGCGTGCCGACCGAGAAGGAACCGCCGGCCAGTCCCACGAACAGGCCGATCAGCAGGAAATGCCAGTAGGCGGTGGCGTAGCTCATGAGCCAGATCGCCGGCACGGTGACGGCCATCAGCAGCGTCATGACGATGCGGCCGCCGTACTTGTCGGTCCAGATGCCCAGGGGCACGCGGACCAGCGATCCGGTCAGCACCGGCATGGCGGTCAGCAGGCCGAACTCGGTGGCGTTGAGGCCCAGCGTTTTCTTGATCGGAATGCCGATCACGCCGAACATCATCCACACCATGAAGCACACGGTGAATGCCAGCGTGCTGACCATCAGGACCGCCAGGGCCTGGCTCTTCTTGCTCATTGTCGCGTCCGCTCGTTGTGCATGAGAGGACTCTAGGGATCGGACGCCTTCGGCGGCATCCTCCGGAGTGACTGCCGGCCGGAGGCACAGTGACGATGCGGCGCACGCGCCGCATCGTCATGAAGAACTACCGACGCGGGAGAGTGCGAGGCGCTTGCGCTGGATCAACCCAGGCCGTGCGCGACTGCGATAACGGCAGCCTGCACGCGCGAACTCACATCGAGCTTGCGCAGGATGTGCTGCACGTGGATCTTCACGGTGGTTTCGGCAATGCCGAGCGCGCGGGCGATCTCCTTGTTGCCCTGGCCCCGGGCGATCTTGCCGAGGATCTCCTGCTCGCGCGGCGACWGCGAATCGACGGCGGAAGCAGGCACCTCCGGCTCGGCCACCGCCGCCGGGCGCGGCGCCGCCGCGGTCCGGTAGGCATCCACCAGCTTGCTGGTCATTTCTTCCGCGACCACGCTCTCGCCGCGCATGGCGCGCCGGATGGCTGCGGACAGCACCTCGCCCTCCACCGTCTTCAGCAGGTAGCCGCAAGCGCCGCCACGCAGGGCGCCGGCGAGGTCTTCGGCGTCTTCGCTCACGGTCAGCATCAGCACGCGCGCTGCCGGTGCGGCCTCGCGCAGGGCCGGCAGCGCATCGACGCCGGTGACGCCGGGCAGATGGTTGTCGAGCAGGATCACGTCGGGCTGCAAGGCCTGCGCGCGCCGCTGAGCCTCGCCGGCATCCGCGGCGTCGCCGACGACTTCGAACTCCGCATCCCGCTGCAGGAGCGCGGTGAGCCCGCGACGGAAAAGCGTGTGGTCGTCGACGACCAGGATTCGGATTTTGCAGGTCAAGGTGTTCAAGGCAAGGTCAGAACCACGGAACTGCCGTGGCCCAGCCTCGAAGATACCTCCAGGCTGGCGCCCATGCGCTGCGCGCGCTCCGCCATGATGCGAAGGCCGACGCTTGTTTCGTTGACCGCCCCGGCTTCGGTCGCGAAGCCTCGGCCGTTGTCCCGTACCTCCAGCCGCCATTGCGGCTGCTGCTGGACATCGAGCCACACGTGGGAGGCGCGGGCATGCTTGCGGATATTGGACAAGGCCTCCTGCACGATGTGCAGCACCTGGATCTGCGTCGCGGGCTCCAGCGGCATGCCCTGTCCCAGCATCTGCAGGCTGGCCTTCAGGCCGGTCTGGTGCTCGAACTTGCGCAGCGTCGTCATCAGCGCGGGCTCGATGTCTTCGGCATTGGCCCGGGTGCGGAAGTGGAGGAGCAGTTCGCGGACGTCGCCATAGCACTCGCGCACGCCGACATCGATCTCGTCCAGCACGTGCTGCGCCTGCTGTTCATCGCCGCTGGCCATCGAATCCCGCATCAGCTGCACCTGGATCTTCAGGAAAGCGAGCGCCTGGGCGATGGAGTCGTGCAGCTCCCGCGCCAGGAAGCCGCGCTCCTCCGAGATGGCCGCCTCCAGGCCGAGTGCGTTGAGCCTGAGGTTCTCCATGGCGCCCGCAAGATGGACCGTCAGGGATTCGAAGAGCGAGCGCTCGGCCTCGGAGACGGCGACCCGCGCGTGGAAGAAGAGGTCCACCTCGCCCATCAACCGGTCGTGGAGCCGGATCGGCACCGCCACCACGGTCTCGAAGCCTGCCTGCTCGCAATGGCGCATGCGAGCCGGCGCCATGGCCCGGATCGGGATCACGCGGGCGCCTTGGGGCGCGGCTGGCGTACCGCAGTGGCAGGCGTCCGCCTTCACGCAGCGCTCGGCCTCGACCATGGCCGTCGGCAACCCTTGCGAGGCGAGCATGAGGTAGCGGCTGTTGCTCTCGTCCGACCAGCGCAAGGCGACGCCGTCGGCCCGGGCGATGCGCGCGAACTCCCGCGTGAATCCCTGCGCCACCTCGTCGAGCGTGGTGGCCCTGTTGACCAGCGTGGTGATCTCGTAGAGGCTTTCCAGGCGTTCGCGCTCTTCCTCCAGCAGTGCCGTCTTCTCCTGCACGCGGCTCTCGAGGTTTCGGTACATCGATTGCAACTGCCCGGCCATGCCGTTGAAGCCCGCGCTCAGCGTGCCGAACTCGTCCGTGGTGGCGCAATCCACGCGGGCGCCGAAGTCGCCGGCCTGGATGCGATGGATCGCTTGCTTGAGCAGGCCCACCGGCTCGAGGATGAAGCGGTATCCCATGTGGACCAATGTTGCCGCGCCGATCAGCGCCATGCCCAGCATGGCGACCTGAAGCAGGTGCATGATCGACGTCCAGCGTGACAGATGAGACTCGATGGCGGCAACGAACATGTCGACGTGGGACGCGAAATCCGCGGCGTTCCGGCCCAGCGCCCTCGCGGCCTCGGGTCCGGGTGCGTCTGCGAGAAGGGAGCGGAACCTGGCCCACTCGCGCTCGACCTCCGAGAATCGCAGGCGGACCTGGTCGTCCCATGGCACGAACAAGGGCCGCTCCGGATCGCCGAGCCGCAGCAACTGAATGGCGCGATCGAATTCGGCGAGCTGCCCCGGCAACGCCTGCGTGTCGGCAGTGCCGGCCGATAGCGCCATGCGGTAGGCCTGCATGCGCATGCGTCCGGCCTCGTTGACGGATGCTGCGCCCCCCTCGATCTGCCACGACATCCATAGCAGGGCGCCGATCGAACACATCGCGATGAAGAGAAAGGGCGCGGCGGCCAGGCCGAGCTTGGCGCCGAGGGACCACTGCGGCGTCGATTTCATGCGAACCAGAATAGCCTCGCACCCGCGCACTTTGCTTGAGGCAGATCAATGAGTGGCGCAGGACTTCGATGCGCCTGCGGCGAGCTCACAGGGTATCGAGATCGTAGAGATTCGTTGTCCGCGGCCTGCTGTCGATGCCCTTTGCCGTGCGCATGGCGACAGACATCCCCGACACCACGGTCGCCCACTCCTCGCGAGTGAGCAAGAGATCCATCTGAAGGTGCAACAGCGTGTCCTCCCGCTCCAGATGGCCACGCATCAATCGGGCATGCTCGGACAGCAGGGTTTCAACCGCATCGATGGCATCCGCATCCCCCGATTCGACGAGGCGCAGTGCGGCCTTTGCCTGGGCGAGCAAGGCGTCGCAGCGCTTGCGATCGAGTTCCAGCCCGTCCAGCAGTTCGTCGGCCTCCGCGGACCTGCCGCGCAGGATGTCGAGCAGAACCACGCCTTTGGGCCGATGCGTGGCCTCGTCGAAGGTCTGGAGGCGGTCGACGAGCTCGAGGGGCCGGGCCGTGATTCGATGACGCTTCCAGGCATCGGCGTTCAATGCCGCGCGGATCTGATCCAGCAACCCGCGGATGCGGGTGTGCTCGGCCCGCAAGACGATCCATGTGCATTCTGACGCCAGCATGCGAGGCCCCCTTCGATCGTTTGGAGCTCGTCCAGTGTGTGTGGTTGGCTGCTGCGCCGAGCCTCATCGGACAGCATAGGAAATCTGGCAGGCAGCACAAGGCTGCCCGGCGGTCTGTTAACGATCGCTCACACTATTTCCACCCAATCGGTGGCGCGGCGTCCGGCCGCCGCTCTTTGCGCCAGCGCAAATCGGGATCCCGCGCCAGGGCGCAGACTGCATTCAGGTGATCGAGGCGCTCGATGCCTTGCCTTCCCGTGGCAGCCAGTCGACCGGCTTGTTCGGTGCGAGCACGCCGCGCTGGAGGTCGTCGCCGGGTTGGCTTGCGCATGGTTCCTCGCGCACCTTCGCGCCGCCGATCGAGGGTCGGGGAGCGCGCCGCGCATGGCTTGATCCAGCGCCGGGAGTCACGTGCCGGCGAGCCGAGGAATCGACCCGCTCGCCGGGTCCGGCTTCAGTGGCCGCAGCCGCCCAGGTGGCCGCAGGCCGTGCAGAAGTCGCAGCCGTCCTTGAGGATCATCGTGGCGTTGCCGCATTCCGGGCAGCGGGCGCCCGGCATCGGCGCGGGCTGGTCGGAGGTCTGCGCGGGCGCCTGCAGAATGCCCATCGCCTGCACCGGGTAGCCCTTGGCGTCCAGCACGCCCAGCATCGCATAGCGGTGGATGATGAGCCGTGCCATGTAGGCGACCGTCGACGGCCAGACCTGCTGGCGCTGGCGGCCGCTCGGCAGGCCCGGCACGGGGGCCATGAAATGGCCTAGCGGCTCGGCGTAGTTGAGCAGCTTGCGCAGCTTCATGCCGATCCACGCCGGATCGAGCACGCGCATGTCGAGCGACAGCACGCGGGCCAGTCCATCGAGCGCCTTCGGGTAGTTGCCGGAGAGCCCCATGGCGCAGGGCCGGGTGACGCGGCCGCCCTGGGCGTCCGGCAGCCAGACTTCCTTGAGCGTCAGCGTGAAGGTCTCGTCGCTCGCCGGATTGTGGATGTCGACCGCCCAGGCGAGGGTTCCGTTCGGGCCGGTCTGCGGCTCGCCGCGGCTGAACAGGGCATCGATCACCGGGCTCGGCGGGTCCCCCTCGTCCTGCCACAGGCCCAGCTGCTCGCAGCGCCAGCGGATCACCGCCGCGGTGGCCGCCACGACGCCGGGAAACTGGCGCAGCTCCCCGTGCGGCGGGAAGGGCATCTCGAATGCGCGCTCCTCCTGCACCGTGGCCAGCAGCTCCAGCTTGAGCCGCACCCAGGTCGGATCCTTCGCGCGCAGGTCCATCGACAGGGTCTTGGCCAGCGCGCCGAGGCCGCGCGGCTGCTCGACGCCGTTGACCCAGGCCTCGAAAGGCGCCGGCTTGCCGCCCTCCGACAACTCGCCGACGAAGAGCGCGAATTCGCCGTGCGGGTGCCGGACCATGTAGGACCAGGCGGCGTTGCCCGCCGGCAGCTCCGGACGCCCGGGCCAGCGCAGCGACGCCAGCACCGGCCGCGGCATGCGCTCGAGGATCAGGCGCGCGTTCAGCGGGCCGGCATCGACCGCCATGGGCTCCTGCGCGAGCGGGCCGCCCTCGGGGCTCAGGACGGCGCCGAGCACGGCGTTGGGCCGGTAGGTGGCCAGGCCCTTGAGCCCCGAGCGCCAGGCCCGCAGGTACAGGTCCTTGAAGTCCGCGTAGGGATAGTCCGCCGGCACGTTGACCGTCTTCGAAATGGCGGTGTCGACCAGGGGCGCCACTGCGGCGACCATCTCCACATGGGCCTGGGCGCTCATCTGCAGCGCGGTCACGAAGGCCGGGGGAAGCGGTGCGTCCGCGCCCTTCAGTTGCCGGAACAGGCGCCATGCATGGTCCTCGACCACGTGCTCCTCCCAGGTGCCTTCGGGCGTGCGCTTGCGCCGGGTGTAGGTCCAGGAGAAGGCCGGCTCGATCCCGTTGCTCGCGTTGTCGGCGAAGGCCAGGCTGATGGTGCCGGTGGGCGCGATCGACAGCAGGTGCGAGTTGCGGATCCCGCCGGCCCGGATGCGTGCGACGAGCGGGCCCGGCAGCCGCGACGCGAAGGTGCCGCGGCTCAGGTAGAGGTCGGCGTTGAAGAGCGCAAAGGCGCCGCGCTCGGCCGCCAGGTCGATCGACGCCTCGTACGCGGCGTCGCGCAGGACTTCGGCGATGCGGCGCGCGGCTTCGCGGCCGGCGGCGCTGTCGTAGCGCAGGTTCAGCATCGCCAGCGCATCCCCCAGCCCGGTGAAGCCGAGGCCGATGCGCCGCTTGCTGCGGGCCTCCGCGTGCTGGCGCTCCAGCGGCCAGAAGCTGATCTCCAGCACGTTGTCGAGCATCCGGACCGCCACGGCCGCCAGCCGCGCGAAGGCCTCCTCGTCGAAGCGCGCGTCGGGCGCGAAGGGCGCGCGCACCAGGCGCGTCAGGTCGATCGACCCGAGGCAGCAGCAGCCGTAGGCCGGCAGCGGCTGTTCGCCGCAAGGATTGGTGGCCGCCAGGGTCTCGCAATAGGACAGGTTGTTGTCTTCGTTGATGCGATCGAGGAACAGCACGCCGGGCTCGGCATGGTCGTAGGTCGAGCGCATGATCTGATCCCACAGATCGCGGGCGCGCAGCGCCCGATAGACCCACAGGCCGTCTTCGCGCTGGCGGGCGCCGCCGGCCCGAAGCCGCGGTCCGGGTGCCGCCCGGTGCACCAGCTCGAAGGGCTGGTCGTCCTGCACGGCCTGCATGAAGGCATGGGTCACGGCGACCGAAATGTTGAAGTTGGCCAGGTCGCCCTGGTCCTTGGCATGGACGAACGCCTCGATGTCGGGATGGTCGCAGCGCAGGACGCCCATCTGCGCCCCGCGCCGCGCACCCGCGGATTCGACGGTCTCGCAGGAACGGTCGAACACGCGCATGTACGACACCGGCCCCGATGCGCTCGACCGGGTGCTGGCGACCCAAGCGCCGCGCGGCCGGATGCGCGAGAAGTCATAGCCCACGCCGCCGCCGCGGCGCATGGTTTCGGCGGCTTCGGTCAGCGCCACGTAGATGCCCGGATGGCCGTCCTCCTCGGCGGAGATGGCGTCGCCCACCGGCTGCACGAAGCAATTGATCAGGGTCGCGGAAAGATCCGTTCCGGCCGCCGACTGGATGCGTCCCGCGGGCAGGAATCCGTCCTGCAGCGCCTGCAGGAAGCGCGGCTCCCAAAGGGCGCGAAGCTCGGCCTTCTCGGCCTGCGCCAGCGCCCGTGCCACCCGGCGGCGCACGTCGTCGATGCTGCGCTCGCCGTCCTTGGCGTACTTCTCGAGCAGCAGCTCCTGGCTGATCCGCTGCGCGGGGAGCGCCGGCGTCGCCAGCGGATTCTTCAGGGCATCGGTTGTCGTCATGGGCCTTCGGTCCGCAAGCACGGCGTCACATCATGCGTCGACTCCCGGGCCTTCGTCCAGATGGCCGCGCCTACGGGCGGCTTGCCGGGGCCCCGTTCTCCCAGCCGGCGTCGCTGATGTGCCTCGCGTAGACCGCCAGCACGATGCGCTCGGAGTGCACGAGGTAGTCGTTGAGCGCGGCGGCGGCGCCCGCGTAGTCGCCGGCTTCCGCCAGCTCCAGGATCTTCACGTTCATGTCGACGTAAGGGGCGTGCAGGAACTCGGGATCGCGCAGCAGCCCGAAGGCCAGCCGCAGCTCGGCCAGCACCGGTGCGAACAGCTGGTTCAGCCGCTCGCTGTCGGCCAGTTCGACGATGGCCATGTGGAAGGCCATGTTCGCGGTGCCCACGCCCAGCCAGTCGCCCTCGGCGCGGCAGCGCAGCGAAGTCTCGACCGCCTCGCGCATCTTCTTCTTGGCCGGATGGCGAGGGTAGGCCTGCGCGAGCGCCTGGCACTCGATCAGCCGGCGCACCCGGTAGATGTCGATGATCGACGCGATGCTGGGGATGGCCACGAACACCCCGCGATTGGGCGCGTGCTTGACCAGGCCGTCCTTGGTCAGCATGCGGAACACCTCGCGCAGCGTGTTGCGCGAGATCCCCAGGCTGTCGCTCAGGACCTGCTCCGACAGCCGCTGGCCCGGCGAGAACTCACCCTGGGTGATCTTCAGGCGCAGCTGCTCGGCCACACGCTCGCTGAGCGTCTGGATGGCGGGAGAAGGGGGCGTGGCAAGGCTCATTGGCCCCAGGTTGTAACCGATGTTGCCCCCAGATCCCCCTTCATTGCTCAACAACATTCGGGTTATTACTTAGAAATTGGCACGCAAGTTGCAAGCAATTTCCATTGGATTGTTCAACAATCCAATGCCTTTGACTCAATCGAATATTCCTTCTGTTGAGTCATCCACCCTTCATCCAGGAGTAACTGCCTTGCCTACCGACATCAACCTGTGGCCCCTGTTCGGGGTCGCCGTCATCATCGCGGGGTTCATCCTGCGCTTCAATCCGATGCTGGTCGTGATCGTGACCGCCATCGTGACCGCCCTGGCCGCTCACTTCCCGGTCGACAAGATCCTGGCGACCATCGGCACCGGTTTCATCAAGACGCGCAACCTGCCGCTGATCATCCTGCTGCCGCTGGCGGTGATCGGGCTGCTGGAGCGGCACGGGCTGCGCCAGCACGCGCAGAACTGGATCAGCACGATCAAGTCGGCGACGGTCGGCCGCCTGCTGATCGTCTACCTGGGCGCCCGGCAGCTGACGGCCGCGATCGGCCTCACCAGCCTGGGCGGACACCCGCAGATGGTGCGGCCGCTGCTGGCCCCGATGGCCGAGGGCGCGGCCGAGGCGCGCTACGGCAAGCTGCCGGACCGCATCCGCCACAAGCTGCGCGCCTACGCCGCGGCGACCGACAACGTCGGCCTGTTCTTCGGCGAAGACATCTTCGTGGCCTTCGGCGCCATCGTGCTGATGACCACCTTCCTGCGCGAGGCCGGCGTCGACGTCGAGCCGATCCATGTCGCGTTGTGGGGCATCCCGACCGCCACCTGTGCCTTCCTGATCCATGCCTGGCGGCTGCGCCGGCTCGACCGGATGCTGGCGCGCGAACTCGGCGCCGATGCGCCCGCCGCTGACGGCCTCGTCGCCGTGAAGGGCGCCTGATCATGACGCTCTCGATCGTTCACCTCTACTATTTGGTCGGCGCCATCCTCGCCATCACGGCGCTGATGACGCTCAGGGACCGCCAGCATCCCAAGCGCTATTCGAGCGCCTTCTTCTGGGGCCTCTATTCGCTGGTGTTCCTGGTCGGCGACCAGGTGCCGCCGGTCTGGGTCGGCGTCGGCGTCGTGGTGATGGCGCTGATCGCCGCCTTCGGCGGTGTCGGCGTCGGCCGCCAGAGCGATCGCAGCGCGGCCGACTACGCGGCCAGCGCCAGGCGCCTGGGCAACAAGCTGTTCATTCCGGCGCTGGCGATCCCGCTGGTCACGATGGTCGGCACCCTGTCGGCCAAGTACCTCGTGTTCGGCGGCACGCCCTTGCTCGACCCGAAGAACACCACCCTGGTGAGCCTGGGCATCGGCTGCCTCTTCGCGCTCGGACTGGCCTGCCTGCTCACCAGGGAAACGCCGGTGCAGGGCATCCGCGAGTCGCGCCGCCTCACCGATGCGCTCGGCTGGGCGCTGGTGCTGCCGCAGATGCTCGGCATGCTGGGGCTGGTGTTCTCCGACGCCGGCGTGGGCAAGGCCGTGGCCCACATCACGACCAGCTACATCAACATGGACGTGCGCTTCTTCGCCGTCGCCGTGTACGTGGTCGGCATGGCGCTGTTCACCGTCATCATGGGCAACGGCTTCGCGGCCTTCCCGGTGATGACCGGCGGCGTGGGCGTGCCGATCCTGGTCGGCATGTACCACGGCAACCCGGCGGTGATGGCCGCCATCGGCATGCTCTCGGGCTACTGCGGCACGCTGCTGACGCCGATGGCGGCCAATTTCAACATCGTGCCCGCGGCCTTGCTGGAACTGCCCGACAAGAACGCCGTGATCCGCGCCCAGGTGCCGACGGCGCTCACGCTGCTGACCTGCAACGTGTTCCTGCTGTACTTCCTGATGTTCCGCTGAGGTTGCCGCGATGAAGATGGACCTCAACAGCGACCTCGGCGAGAGCCTGGGCGCCTGGCGCATGGGCGACGACGAGGCGATGCTCGGCATCGTGAGCAGCGCCAACGTGGCCTGCGGCTTCCATGCCGGCGACGCCGCCGGCATCCTGCAGACGCTGCGCCGCGCGCAGGCGCTCGGCGTGGTGGTCGGTGCCCACGTCGCCTACCCCGACCTCGCCGGCTTCGGCCGCCGCAACATGGACCTGGCCAGCGCCGACCTGGTGGCGGACGTGATCTACCAGATCGGTGCGCTCCAGGGCCTGGCGACCGCCGCGGGCACCGCGGTGCGCTACGTCAAGCCGCATGGCGCGCTCTACAACACCATCGCGCACGACCCGCGCCAGGCGCGCGACGTCATCGCCGCCATCCGCGCGATCGATCCCGGGCTGGCGCTGGTCGGCCTGGCCGGCTCGCCGCTGCTCGGCTGGGCCCGGGCGAGCGGGCTGCGCACCGTCGCCGAGGCCTTTGCCGATCGCGCCTACATGCCGGACGGATCGCTGGTGTCGCGCCGCGAGAAGGGCGCCGTGCTGCACGATCCGCAGGCGGTGGCGGCGCGCATGCTGCGCCTCGCGGCCGAGGGCGTGGTCGAGGCCATCGACGGCAGCAGGGTGCGCATCCAGGCCGATTCGATCTGCGTCCATGGCGACAGCCCCGGCGCGGTCGAGATGGCGCGGCAGGTGCGCAGCCTGCTCGAGCGCTCGGGCGTGGCCATTCGCCCCTTTGTTGATGCCGAAGCCGAAG
Organism: Variovorax sp. P4_B11; assembly: GCF_056402355.1. Taxonomy (NCBI): domain Bacteria; kingdom Pseudomonadati; phylum Pseudomonadota; class Betaproteobacteria; order Burkholderiales; family Comamonadaceae; genus Variovorax; species Variovorax sp. P4_B11. The sequence goes on along the minus strand of NZ_JBFUHO010000043.1, from coordinate 25,185 downwards.
CCGAAGCCGAAGCCGGAGGCACAACGCGATGATGCGATTCCTGCCCGTCAACCTGGATGCGCTGATGGTCGAGCTCGACGACCTGGCGCAGACGCTGGCCCTGCTCGCATCGCTGCAGGCCGAGCCCATCGCCGGCATCGAGGAACTGGTGCCCGCGGCGCGCACCCTCCTGGTTCGCTATCGCCCCACGATGGTGTCGCACGAAGCGCTCGTTGCGCGCATCGGCGGCCGCGGCTTGCACACGCCGGTGGCGCGCGCGGCCACGCGGATCGAGATTCCCGTCGACTACCAGGGCGAGGACCTCGAGGCGGTGGCGCAGATGCTGGGGATCTCGCGCGAGGAACTGATCCGCCGCCACGCCGGCAGCGACTACACGGTCGCCTTCACCGGCTTCGCGCCGGGCTTCGCCTACCTGAGCGGCGGACATCCGAGCCTGAACGTGCCGCGCCGCACGACGCCGCGCACCCGCATCCCGGCCGGCGCCGTCGGGCTCGCGGGCCCGTTCAGCGGCGTCTATCCGCAGGCCAGTCCGGGCGGCTGGCAGATCATCGGCGTGACCGCGACGCCGATGTGGGACCTGGACCGCGAGGTGCCGGCGCTGCTGCAGCCCGGCTTCAAGGTGCGCTTCGTCGATGTCTCCGGACGGCGCTTGCCGGCCCCGCCGACGCCGCGAATCGCGCCGGCCGAACCGGCCGTTGCTGTCGAGCGCGGCGCCGCCGCGCTGCAGGTGCTGGCCACCGGCCTGCAGGCCCTGTTCCAGGACCTGGGCCGGCATGGCCAGGCCGGGCAGGGCGTGTCGGCCTCGGGCGCCATGGACCCGGGCGCCTTGCGCGCAGCCAACCGGCTGGTCGGCAATCCCGCCGACACGGCCTGCCTGGAACTCGTCTATGGCGGCTTCCAGTTCGTCTGCCGCGGCGAGGCCGTGGCGGCCTTCACCGGCGCCGACGCGCCGGTTCGCCTGCTGACCGCTGCCGGCGCCGCGCTGAACCTGCGCCGCTACGAAGCCGTGGCGCTGTCAGACGGCGACACCGTGACGCTCGGCGAGCCGGTCGCCGGCATCCGCTCGTACCTCGCGCTGCGCGGCGGTTTCGCCGTGGCGCCGGTGCTGCGCAGCTGCTCGACCGACACGCTCGCCCACGTCGGGCCGCCGCCGGTCCAGGCCGGCGACCTGCTGGGCGTGCGACCGGTGGCGCGCGGCGCCGTGGTCGGCCTGCCCGAACCGGCGCCCGCCGACCTGCCCACCGCAGGGGGCGTCGTCGTGCTCGACGTCGTGATGGGCCCGCGCACCGACTGGTTCACGCCCGAGGCGATCGCGCTGCTCGCGAGCCAGTCGTGGAGCGTGACGCCGCAGTCCAATCGCGTCGGGCTGCGCCTGGCGGGCGAACAGCCGCTGGCGCGCGCCAATCCCGGCGAACTGCCGAGCGAAGGCACGGCGCCGGGCGCCATCCAGGTGCCGCCGAGCGGGCAGCCGGTGCTGTTCCTGGCCGACCATCCGTTGACCGGCGGCTACCCGGTGATCGGCGCCGTGGCCCCGTACCACCTCGACCGCGCCGGGCAGATCCCGATCGGCGCCAGCGTGCGCTTCAACCCGATCCGCGCCTTCCGTCCGACCACCCTTTCCGTCTCGAGAGACACCCCATGAAAAAAGTCCTGATTGCCAACCGCGGCGAGATCGCCGTGCGCATCGTGCGCGCCTGTGCCGACTACGGCGTGCAGTCGGTCGCCGTGTACGCCGATGCCGACCTCGACGCGATGCATGCGCGCATGGCTGACGAGGCGTATGGCCTCGACGGCCAGCGCCCGGCCGACACCTACCTGAACATCGACAAGCTGTTGACCGTGGCCGCGCGCTGCGGGGCCGACGCGGTGCATCCGGGCTACGGCTTCCTGTCGGAGAACGCGGGCTTCGCGCGCGCCGTCATCGGCGCCGGGCTGGCCTGGATCGGCCCGCCGCCCGCCGCCATCGAGGCGCTGGGCGACAAGGTGCAGGCCCGCAAGATCGCGCTGCAGGCCGGCGCGCCGCTGGTCGCGGGCACCTCGGATCCCGTGCGCGACGCGCAGGAGGTCGTGGCCTTCGCCGAAAAGAACGGCCTGCCGATCGCCATCAAGGCGGCCTTCGGCGGCGGCGGCCGCGGGCTCAAGGTCGCGTGGCGCCTCGACGAGGTCGCCGACCTCTACGAATCGGCGGTGCGCGAGGCGGTCACCGCGTTCGGCCGCGGCGAGTGCTTCGTCGAACAGTTCCTCGACCGTCCGCGCCATGTCGAGGCGCAGGTCATCGCCGACACGCACGGGCACGTGGTGGTGCTCGGCACGCGGGACTGCTCGCTGCAGCGGCGCAACCAGAAGCTGGTGGAAGAGGCGCCGGCGCCGTTTCTCAGCGATGCCCAGCGCGAGCGCATCCACCAGGCCGCGCGCGATGTCTGCATGCGCGCCGGCTACGTCGGTGCCGGAACGGTGGAGTTCCTGCTCAGCCCTTCGGGCACGATCTCCTTCCTGGAGGTCAACACGCGGTTGCAGGTGGAGCATCCGGTGACCGAGGAGACCGCGGGCATCGACCTGGTGGTCGAACAGCTGCGCATTGCCGACGGCCTGCCGCTGTCGGTCACCGAGACGCCGGTGCCGCGCGGCCACGCCTTCGAGTTCCGCATCAACGCCGAAGACGTCGGCCGCGGTTTTCTGCCGGCGCCCGGCCCGGTGCGCCTGTTCGAGGCGCCCTCGGGCCCCGGCGTGCGCGTCGACACCGGCGTGCAGTCGGGCTCGACGGTGCCGGGCACTTTCGACTCGCTGATGGCCAAGCTGATCGTCACCGGTGCCACGCGCGCGCAGGCGATCGCCCGCGCCCGGCGTGCGCTCAGGGAGTTCCGCATCGAAGGCGTGCCCTCGGTCCTGCCGTTCCACCGCGCGGTGATGGAGCACGCCGACTTCGTCTCCGCCGAGGCCTTCAAGGTGCACACCCGCTGGATCGAGACGGATTTCGCGAACGTGCTGGCCGCGGCGGTGCGGCCCGAGCCGCTGGCGGAGGTCTCGCTGGTGCGCACGGCGCTGGAGATCGATGGCCGCCGAATGGCGCTGGGCCTGCCGGCGGAACTGCTGCGCGGGATGCAGTCCGCGGGCGGCGGCGAGTCGCCCGTGGCTGTCGATGCCGCGGTCGCGGCGGACCCCGCCGGTGTTCCCGCACCGATTGCCGGCACCCTCCAATCGTGGCAGGTGGCCGACGGCGACACGGTCGCGAAGGGCGACGCGATCGCATCCATGGAAGCCATGAAGATGGAGCTGCAGGTGACGGCTCACCGCGCCGGGCGCATCGTCCTCCAGTCGGCGCAGGGCGACTACGTCGCCGCGGGCGTGGCGATCGCGCTGATCCACTGAAGAGCGCTCAAGACGACTTCAACGGGCGGGCCGGGGCGTCCGGCCGTGCTTCGCGAGGCGCCCGGCGCCGGGGGCGATCCGCCAGGTGCCGGTAGAAGAATCGCTTGGCGGCCTCGACCAGGATCAGGTAGGCCGCCACCATCCCGGCCAGCCAGGCGAGAAAGGCCGCGGGCAACGGCTCGAAGTCGAAAAGCCGGCCTACCGGGGTGTAGGGCAGCACTACGGCCGAAGCCACGACCGCCAGCGACGCCGCGCTCAGCACGGCGCTGGGTCGGCTGGTCCAGGGTCTTCCCCGCGTGCGGATGACGAAGATCACCAGCACCTGGGTCACCAGCGATTCGACGAACCAACCGGTGCGAAACAGGCCGACATCCGCGTGCAGGATCCGCAGCAGGAGCCAGAAGGTCAGTGCATCGAAGGCCGAGCTGATCAGTCCGAAGAGCCACATGTAGCGCTGAATGAACCCCATGTCCAGCGTGCGCGGCCGGTGCAGGTCCTCGGCGTCGACGCGGTCGAGGGGAATCGCCGCTTCCGACAGGTCGTAGAGGACGTTGTTGAGCAGGATCTGCGTCGGCAACAGCGGCAGGAAGGGCAGGAACAACGAGGCGCCGGCCATGCTCAGCATGTTTCCGAAGTTGGAGCTGGTGCCCATCATGATGTACTTCATGACGTTTCCGAAGGTCCGTCGGCCCTCCAGCACGCCCTCGTGCAGCACCGCCAGGTCGTGCTCGAGCATGACCATGTCCGCCACCTCGCGCGCGACGTCGACCGCGGTATCGACCGTGAGCCCGACATCGGCCGAGCGCAGCGGCGGCGCATCGTTGATGCCGTCGCCCAGGTAGCCGACCACCAGGCCGCGCGCCTTCAGCGCCAGGACGATTCGGTTCTTCTGCGCCGGATTGACGCGGCAGAACAGGGTGGTCGTGCGCACCCGCGCGCGCAGCGCGGCCTCGTCCATGTGCGCAATTTCCTGGCCGGTGAGCACGCCCGTCACCGGCAGGTGGAGCAGGGCGCACAGGTGCTGGGTCACGAGTTCGCTGTCGCCGCTGACGATCTTCACGGCGACTCCGCTTTTCGCGAGGGCGGCCAGCGCCTCCGCGGCGCCGGGCTTGGGCGGGTCGATGAAGGCGGCGAAGCCGGCGAAGACCAGGTTGCTTTCGTCGCGGACGTCGGCGTGCGGATGATCCGGCGGCACCTCGCGCCAGGCGACGCCCAGCACGCGCAGGCCTTGCCGCTCCAGGTCGTGGCAGCGCGCGCGCAGGCGCTCCCGCGCGGCCGCGTCGAGCGGGGCCTGCGAGCGGCCCTCGTGGTCTTCGTGGCGGTCGCACAGGGTCAGCACGTCGTCCGGCGCGCCCTTGACCACCAGCCAGCGCGCATCGCCGCGATCGACCAGCACCGAGACCCGCCGGCGCTCGAAGTCGAAAGGCACTTCGTCGATCTTCGTCCAGGCACCGGTATCCATCTCGTGCGCCAGGATGGCGTCGTCGAGCGGGCTCTTCAGGCCGCTCTCGAATGTGCTGTTGAGGTGAGCCAGCATCAGCACGCGCGGGCTGTCGCCTCCGTCCGCGCCGACGCACTGCGCCAGGCTGATCCTGGCCTCGGTCAGGGTGCCGGTCTTGTCGGTGCACAGCACGTCCATGGCGCCGAGGTTCTCGATCGAGGCCAGGCGCTTGACGATCACGCGCCGCTGCGCCATGCGCATCGCGCCGCGCGAGAGCGTGACCGACACCACCATCGGCAGCAGCTCGGGCGTCAGGCCGACGGCCAGCGCGACGGCGAACAGGAAGGACTCCAGCAGCGGCCGGTGCAGGATCAGGTTGACCAGCAGCACGAAGAGCACCAGCAGCAGCGTCACCCGCATCAGCAGCATGCCGAAGCGGTGCATGCCGACCTCGAAGGCGGTGGGCGGTGGCTCGGCCTCGATGCTGTGCGCCACTTCGCCGAGCGCCGTGGCGGCGCCCGTCGCCATGACCCGCACGCGGGCGCTGCCGCTCACTACGGTGCTTCCCATGAAGACCGCGTTGAGCGCCTGTTGAAGCTCCGTCGCGCCCGGATCCGGCACGCCGGGATGCTTCTCCACCGGGTACGACTCGCCGGTCAGCAGGCCCTGGTTGACGAAGAAATCGCGTGCTTCCAGCACCCGGCCGTCAGCCGGCACGCGGTCGCCGGCGGAGAGCAGGACGATATCGCCCGGCACGATCGCCGCCACCGGAATGTCCTGGGTGCGGCCATCCCGGATGACGCTCGCACGCAGCGCCACCGACTCGCGCAGCTTCTCCGCCGCGCGGCCGGCGCGATGCTCCTGGACGAAATCCAGTATCACGCTCAGCAGCACCATCGCCATGATGATGACGAAGTTGGCCACGTCGCCGGTCGCCGCCGAGACGGCGCTGGCCGCGAGCAGCACCAGCACGAGCGGGTTGCGAAAGCGCGCCACGAACTGCAGGGCCAGCGGAAGTTTCTTCGCGGCCTCGAAGCTGTTGGGGCCGCAACGTGCCAGTGCTTCCTCGGCCTGCGTTGAGGACAGTCCCTTGACATCGGGTGGCGTGGCATCGAGCCACCAGGGTGCGGGGGAGGGGGTCATGAAGGGGGGCGGGTCAGCAGGAGGGGGGTGGCGCGAAGTCGACAAGCGGCACGGAATCCGCTGCCGAGCCGCGTGCAGTGTGCACCCTGGTTTCGGCCCGGTGGCTCAGCCCCCGAGGGCCATGACCGCGGCCACGAGCGCGGTGCCGAGCCCCGCCATGACGAACCCGACCCTCCAGCTGCCGTAGCCCGCGTAGCGGCCGAGGGCCAGCCCGCCGACGAACAGCATCGCGAGTGCGATGGCGCGCGACATGTTCTTCGCCAGTCCGATGTCCTGGATCAGCACGAAGGGCAGCACGACGGGAAAGGTGGCCATGACCACGATCAGGAAGATGGCCAGCGCGGCGAGCAGGTCGTCGCGCAGCAGGGCCGGCCGTTCGGGCACGGACGCCAGCGCGAGAATGCGTCCGCGAGCGGCTTCGAGCTCCTCCGACTCGAGCAAGCTCGCCCCGACCCGCGACAGGGCGCCGGCGATGAGGCGGCGGCCGGCTTCGGGGTCCGCCGCCGCGCGCACGGATCGCACGAGCGTGAGCCACCTTCCGCGGTCGGTGATCGTGCGCACCAGGTACATGACCGCATCGACCAGGCCCCAGGCCAGGTTGCATCCCAGGGCGGCGGCGAACATCTGCCGGAGATCCTCGCGACCGGATTCCGCCACCGACACGGCGCCGACGAAGGTGAGCGCCATGAACAGGCCGAAGAGCATCTCCGACACGCGGTCCACCGGACTCAGCACCGGCTCGCGCACCGTAACGGCGTCAGGGTGTCGTTCGGTCATCGCGTTCTCCTTGGGGGGGCGAGCAGTCGTCGATACATGGCGGCGCGCCGTTTCTTCGTCAGCGCGGGCGCACCGATTCCGCGATGCTCAGCAGGTTGACCGGCTGCACGAGAATGACGCCGCTGCGCGGGCTGTCGATGTCGGCGATGAGCATGAACGCGATGGACATGACAAGGGGCAGGACGAGAAGCAGGGCGCGTTCCTCCTTCGGATCCTTCACGCCGTAACCGACCAGCACATGACAACAGATGCTGATCAGGAGCATGAGGAGCCAAGCGGCGCGGGGAATCCGGTTCCACCAGGCGGCCTGGGTGTAGCCCTGCGAGTTCAGGACGTCGTTCATGCCGATCGTCGCCACGGCCATCGTCGGCGATGGCGCCGCTGCCGCCGGTGCGGCGACCGCAGACCACAGGGCGGCCTGCAACTGCGCGGTGCGGGCGTTGATCTTCACCAGCGCCTCCTCGTCGCGGGTCGTGTAGAACAGGACGCGCTGATCGAAGTAGTCGGCCAGCAGCGCGCGAACCTTGGCGGCATCGACTGCGGGCAGCAAATCGGCCCGCAGGAATTCGGTGCCGATCGCGTTGGCCTCGGCCTCCTCGAGGTTCTTGCGCTGGTCGTAGCGGCTGACGGCCATCGAGAACGTGAAGGCGATGATGAGCCCCAGCAGCGTCAGCGTGGTGGTCTGGATGACGCCGAAGTCGTCGCGCGTGCTTTCCTTGGGCGGCCACCATCGCCTGAACACCAGGACCCCCGTCCATACCGAGCACAGCAGGATCACGAAGGAGGCCACGAAAACTGCCAGCGGGTAGTCCGTCAATCTGGGCATGGGCGCTCCATCGGGGTGCGCGCGCCGGCGGCGCTCTGCGCCCCCAGCGCGCGCTGCGCGATCAGGATCGGAAGTGTCGATTTGAACTGCATGGCGATGTCGGCGCCGGCGACGGCGTCAGAAAGTGACCTTGGTGGAGAACTGCAGGCGGTAGTCGTCCGCTGCCAGCCCGGCCTTGTTCTCGAGCCGGCCCCAGACGAATTCGCTGCCGATCAGCACGTTCTTCTGCAGCGCGTAGAGCAGGTTGACCGACGAATAGCTGCCCTTCTGGAAGGCCGTCGCGAGCTGGCCGCCGGTGTTGTTCTGGCGGTGCTCGCTGTAGCCGATGGAGCTGCTCCACTGGTCGCTCCAGTAGTGGTTGTAGAAGACCAGCCAGCCGACCGAGGTCACGGTCTCGGCCCGCAGGTTGGCGCCCGGCGCCAGGTCGACGCCGCCGTCGTTCATGTAGCTGGCGATCGCCTTGCCGCCGACCAGCTGCCAGCTGAGGCGGTCCTTGCCGAAGGCATTGAGGGCGCCGCTGAGGTTCAGGCCGTAGCCGGTGCGCGTGCCCGAGGGGTCTCCGTCCGGGGCGGCCGGGTTCTGGAAGCCGACCTGGCGCACGATGGCGGCGGAACGGACGTGACCCCAGTCGCGGTCGAGCCGGAGCGACGCCACGGCATCCGGCGCGCGGTTCCAGCCCGTGATGCTGGCGCCGAGCGCAGGGTCGATCCGGTTCACCCGGCCGGTGTCGATCGCCGAGTTGGGGGCCTCCAGAGAGAACGCCATGCGCAGGCCGTCCTTGTCGTAGGGCGAGATGCGCAGCTGCGGGTTGCGCACGAAGACCATGCCGCTCGGTCCCCAGTAGTCGATGGTGCTCGGGAACACATCGATGTCCATGAAGTTCGAGTAGGTCTGGCCGGCGCCGTACATGCCCAGCTCGGCCCAGGCGTTGAGCCAGTGGATCTGTGTCGAGCCGTTGCTGCCGAAGAGATCGAAGCTCAGGTCGGTCTTGATCTCGCCGTACGAGGTGGGGATGAAGGACTTGAAGCCGAGGCTCGACTGCCGCACGCTGAGGACGGTGGTGCCGTCCTTGCCGCAGCCCGGGGAGCCCGGGCAGATGATCGGAATCTGCGAAGGCCGCAAGGTGGCGTTCCAGTCGGGATTCATCCGCTTGAAGTCGTAGATGGCGTCGAGCATCGCCTGGCCGTAGAACTCGACCCGGGCCTTGTCCGCATCGGGCGCGCCGTCCTCGGCGCGCGTGCCCACCGACACCACCGGCGCCCACGCGGCGGTCCCCGATGGGGCCCCCGCCGGCGGTGGCGCCGGCGAAGCGGAGGCAGCGGCAGCGGCAGCGGGTGCCTTCTGTTCCAGCGCAGTCACGCGACCCTGCAGATCCTGGATCGTCTTCAGGGCCTGCTCCAGCAGGGCCTTGAGCTCCTCGTTGGACTGGGCCTGCGCCGGGGGCGCTCCGGCCAGGGCAAGTGCGAGGGCGGCGACGGCCGTGAGTCTGTGCATGGTGTCTTGTTCTTCTTCCGGCGCGCAAGCGGCCTGGAGTCAGTCTCCATTCCTCGCTTGCCGGGCGCGATGCGTTGCGTCAATCGTCGAGCCAGATTCGCCCCGGACAATTGATATTTCTCAATTGAGCGCGTGGCGGCTCCCCTAGCATCGTCGCATCGTCAAGGGGCAGGCCGGCTTCGGCTCCCGCAGGAGACCGACATGAATCGAGCATCGAGAAAATCCGAGGGGGCGCCCCGCCGCCGAAGCCTGCGCCTTCCGTGTGCCTGGCTGGGCGCGGCCGGGCTGGCGGCGCCATTCGAAGCCGGCGCCTCCTTCCTCCCGCACGAGATGATGGCGAGCGCGGCGACCGGGCTGGCCTGGTTCATCATCGTGCTGGTGCCCATTGCCGGGATCGTGCTGTTCTGGATGGTGCATGTCCTGCCCGAGAAGATCGCCCACCAGCGCCACCATCCCCAGCGCGATGCGATCAAGACGCTGTGCCTGCTGTCGCTGGTGTTCGGCGGCATGCTGTGGCCGATCGCCTGGCTCTGGGCCTACGTGAAGCCAATCGGCTACCAGGCGGCCTACGGCACCGAGAAGCACGCGGACTATTTCCACGAGCAGGGCGAGAAGGCGCTGAAGGGCGAGTTGCTGGCCCACGACATCGAGCATCTGCGCGATGAACTCGACGCCATGGATGCCAAGGGCGCGCTGACGGCCGATCTCAAGCGGCTGCGCAACAACCTGGCCGCGGTGGCGCCGCGGGCCGAAGGCGATGCCGCGGCGGCAAGAAATGCGAGCGCCTGATGGAAGCCCTGCTGCTCGGCATCTACGCCTTCTTCGTCTGGCTCATCTTCATCAAGCTGAAGTGGCTGCCGTGGAACACCACGTCGCAGGTCACGGTGGTGATCATTCCGATCGTCGCCCTGACGGCGCTGGTCCTGACGCTGAACGTGGTCGCCCCCTCGTCGGCCGACGTGCGGGTCATCAAGTACGTGGTGCAGGTGGTGCCGCAGGTGCGCGGCCGGGTGCTCGAGGTGCCGGTCGAGCCCAACCGGCTGGTCAAGAAGGGCGAGCTGCTGTTCCGGATCGACCCGACCCAGTACCAGAACGAACTCGATGCCGCCAAGGGCAAACTGGCCGCCGACGAGGCCAAGTTCGCGCAGGCCGGCGCCGCCCTGGTCGACGCCACGGCCGGCGCCCGGCAGTTGCAGGAGCAACTGAAGGCCGCCACGGGGCAGGTCCGGTCGCTGCAGCCGAAGCTGGAGCTGGCCCGGATGCGCGTGCGGCAGAACCGCGAACTGGTCGCCACCGGCGCCGGCGACCGCTTTGCGCTCGAGCAGGCCGAGTCCAACCTGGCCGATCTGCAGGGCCAGCTGTCGACCGCCATCGCCAACGAGGCGCAGGTCTCGCAGAAGCTCTCGGGGCAGGTCAACGGCGAGCAGGCCTCGGTCGCGGCGGCGCGGGCCCAGCTCGCGACCGCCAAGGCCCAGGTCGACATCAGCCGTGCCGAGCTCGGAAATGCGCAGTGGAACCTCGACCAGACGGCGGTCTTCGCGCCGGCCAACGGCTATGCGATCAACGTCCAACTGCGGCCGGGGTCCTACGTGGTGGCGGTGCCGCTGGCGCCCGCCATGACCTTCGTCGAGGAGACCTACCAGGTCATCGCGCTCTATGCCCAGAACGAACTGCGGCTGGTCGAGCCCGGCAACCTGGCGGAGTTCACGCTCAGCACCTACCCGGGCCAAATCATCTCGGCCAAGGTCGATTCGATCGTCTGGGCGCAAGGCCAGGGGCAGGTGGCCCAGTCGGGCACCCTGCCGCAGACCGGCGCCTATCCCCAGGCAGCTGGGCGCTTCCCGGTCAAGTTGATCGTCGACGAGAAGGACCGCGAGCTGTTCCTGGCCGCCGGCGCGGACGGCCAGGGCGCGATCTACACCGAGCACGTGGCGGCGATCCACATCCTGCGGATGGTGATTCTTCGCGTCGGCGCGATCACCAACTACCTTGTCCTGAAGCTGCACTGATGCGCACGCCTTCGCTTCTTCGCGGGATTCAGGTGGCGCTGCTGGCGGCCGCGATGGCGGGCTGTGCGCTCAAGGCCCCGCCGACCACCGCCGAGCTGCAGCAGCAGGCCTTGCCCCAGGCCGCCCCGCCCGAGGCCTACAGGGCCGGCGGCGGTGTCGCGGCGCCGGTGGCCGACGGCTGGCTGGCGGCCTTCGAGGAGCCCGCGCTGACGGCGCTGGTCAACGAGGCCCTGGCCTACAACGTCGACCTGAAGGTGGCGGCGGCGCGGGTCGAGCAGGCGGCCGGGTACGTCAAGGTGGCGTCCGGGGCCTTGCTTCCTTCGGTGGGCGTGGTCGCCCTGGGCGGCGGCAAGTCGGGCGGTGGCGGCGGCCTCGACGGCGTCTTTCTCAACGCGTCGCTGGAACTCGACGTCTGGGGCCGCCTGCGCTATGCGCGGCAGGCGAGCCGCGAGCAGTCCGCGGCGGCCGATGCCGACTACGCGTACGCCCGGCAGTCGCTGGCGGCGATGGTGGCCAAGGCCTGGTTCCTGGCGGTCGAGGCCGGGATGCAGCGCGTGATCGCGCAGGACGCCCTGAGTTCGTCGGAGACCCTGCTGCGGATGACCGAGGATCGGCTGCGTGTCGGCAACGCCAGCGCGCAGGCGGTGGCGCAGGCGCGCGCGAGCGTCGGCCCCTATCGGGATACGCTGAAGCAGGTCGAGCTCGCACGCGAACAGGCGCGGCGCGCGCTCGAACTGCTGCTCGGCCGCTATCCGGCGGCCGAGATCGCGGTCGCCGACCGCCTGTCGCCCATGCCCCCGCCGCTGCCCGTGGGCATGCCGTCGGAGCTGCTCGAGCGGCGGCCCGACGTGGTGGCGGCGGAGCGTCGCGTGGCGGCGGCCTTCGATCGCGTCGGCGAGGCCAAGGCGGCGCAGCTTCCGAGGATCAGCCTGACCGCGGGCGGCAGCAACGTGTCGAGCGAGCTGATCGAGTTGAAGGACGTCAGCAGCCCGGTCTGGAGCCTCGGCGCCAACCTGATCGCACCGCTCTACCAGGGCGGCGCGCTGCGTGCGCAGGTCGAGATCCGGTCGGCCGAGCAGAAGCAGGCGGTGGCGGAGTACGCGCGCGCGGGCCAGAAGGCTTTCGGCGAAGTCGAGAATGCGCTGGGCGCGGAGTCCACGCTGCGCGAACGCGACGCCATCCTCGCGGCGACCGTGCGCGACAGCGCGGAGGCGCTCGAACTGGCCCGGACCCAGTACCGCGTCGGCTCGGTCGACCTGCGCACGGTCGAGCAGGGCCAGCTCGCGCTCTACGCGGCACGTACCGCGCGCGTGCATGTGCAGGCCGAACAGCTGGCCCAGCGCACCAATCTCTATCTGGCCCTGGGCGGCGGCTTCGACCTGCCGGCCATGGCCGCGGCGGCCTCGCCATGATGTACCGAGCGCTGAGCCGGAGGTCCCGGCTCGTGCCGGCAGGGAGTGCTCGCAGAGCACTGCGTCCAACGTCTCGCTTGGAGGTGAAAGAGATGCATACGAAACAGAAATGGCGGCTGATGATGGTCCCGGTGCTGCTCGCCGCGGCCATGGGCTGGGGCAGCGCCCGCGCCCAGGAGATCCCGCTGGTTACCGGCGAGCACTGGACCCGGTCCACGGAGCAATTGAAACGGGTCTACCTGATCGGGCTGGCCAACGTGATGCAGGTCGAGACCGCCTACCAGGCCGGCAATGCGCCGCCCGACAGCCAGAGCCTCATTCCGAGGGCGGTCAGGGGGCTCAGGGGCCAGACGCTCGACACCGTGCGCGACGGGCTCGACCGCTGGTACGCCGCGCATCCGGACCAGCTGCAGCGGCCGATCGTCGAGACCCTCTGGTTCGAGATGGTCGTGCCCGGCCTCTCGAAATAGACCTGACGGAGAACGCCATGAATCGCATTGGACTCATCGTGTCGATCGCCGCGGCCACGCTGGCGACCGCTTGCACCAACATGACGCCGCAGCAGCAGGGAACCGCCAGCGGCGCGGCCATCGGGGCCGCGGCCGGCGCCGGCATCGCAGCCATCTCGGGCGGCAGCGGCTGGACCGGCGCGGCGATCGGCGCCGTCGCCGGGGGAGTGGCCGGCAACATCAAGGGCAGCAAGCAGCAGCAACAGCAACAGCCCCAGAAGCAATGATGCGAGCGGGGGCTCGTCTCGCCGGGGTTGATCGATGTCAAGACGCTCGCCGTGCCCGGTTCCCACAATGACACGATGGGGCTCATGAGAAGGCCCGGCGATCGTCCGTCCACAACAACGCCGTCATCGACGGCACCCTTCCGAGGAGAACGCCATGAACAGCACTCGCAGACATTTTTCGCTCGCCGTCGGCGCCGTTGCCTTCGCCGGCGCGTTCGGCAGCCTCTCGGCACGGGCAGCCGACGATGCCGCCGATGCCAAGGCGCTGGTCCAGAAGGCGCAGGCCACGGTCACCCACTTCTCCGGGAACAAGGACTTCCCCGAGTTCGGCGCCGCCCTGGGCAAGGCCAGGGGCGTGCTGATCTTTCCGCAGATCCTCAAGGCCGGCTTCGTGCTCGGCGGCTCCGGCGGTACCGGCGTGCTGATGGTGCGCGACGAAAAGACCGGCAGCTGGAGCGGTCCGGCCTTCTACACGATGGGCTCGGCCAGCTTCGGATTCCAGGCCGGCGCGTCGGCGGCGGAGATGGTCATGCTGGTGCATACGCAGAAGGCGCTCGACTCGCTCTACGCGAGCAAGGTGAAGCTCGGCGGCGATGCCTCGGTGGCGGTCTGGAAGAAGGGCATGGGCGCCAGTGCCGCGCTCACCGACTTCGTCGCCTATTCCCTGGTCAAGGGTGCTTTCGCCGGATTGGCCGTGGATGGCTCGGTGATCGACGTCCGCGAATCGCTCAACGCGGCCTACTTCGGCAAGCCCGCCACCCCGATGGACATCCTGGCCAAGCACGAAGTCAGCAGCCCCGCGTCCGCGGGCCTGCAGGCGGCGCTGAAGAAGGCCGCCAGGTAGCCACGAGCCCACATTCTTTGAGGGAGCCATGACCATGGATGCAGGAGCGCAGCTTGCGCACAGCCACAAGATCGCGACCCGGGTCGCCGCCGTGCTCCAGAAGCGCACGCAGCTTGCGCAGGAGCAATTCAGTCGCAGGGTGAGCCAGGCGGTGGAGAAGGCCGGCGGCGACGCGCTGGCCCGGTCGATGGCCTCGATGACCCCGCAGGGCTGGGCCCAGTACGCCGTCGATGCCGCGCAGCGGTCGCTTCTCTTCTGGGATACCTTGTGGAAGCGCGGCAACAACTTCGTCGAGCGGTCCTCTCAGGGCCTGAAGCCGGTGCTGCATTTCGACTCCGAGATCGTGCTCGACGGGCGCACGTTCGCGCGCCCGGTGAACTATGCGCTGCTGCGCATCACGCCGCCCGAAGGCGTGGTTGTCGATCCGAAGCTGCGGCCCTACCTGATCATCGATCCGCGCGCCGGCCATGGGCCAGGCATCGGAGGCTTCAAGGACGATTCGCAGGTCGGGGTCGCGCTGCGCGCCGGCCATCCGGTGTATTTCGTCATCTTCTTCCAGGAGCCCGAGCCGGGCCAGACGCTGCTCGACGTCTGCAGCGCGGAGCAGCAGTTCGTGAAGAAGGTGCGGGCGCTGCATCCACGCAGTGCCAAGCCGGCCATCATCGGCAATTGCCAGGGTGGATGGGCGGCGATGATGCTGGCCGCCTCGGACCCCGACGACACCGGGCCGATCGTCATCAACGGCGCGCCGATGTCCTATTGGAGCGGAGCCTGGAACGAGGGCGAGGGCGACAATCCGATGCGCTATGCGGGGGGCATCCTGGGCGGCTCCTGGGCGGCGTCGCTGGCGGCCGACCTCGGCAACGGCAAGTTCGATGGCGCCTACCTGGTGCAGAACTTCGAGAACCTGAATCCGGCCAACAGCCTGTGGGACAAGTACTACCACCTGTTCGACCAGGCCGACACCGAGCCGCCACGCTTCCTGGACTTCGAGCGCTGGTGGGGCGGCTACTACCTGATGAACCGCGAGGAGATCGAGTGGATCACCCGCAATCTCTTCGTCGGCAACAAGCTCTGGTCCGGCGACGTCAAGGCCGCCGGCGGCAAGGCCTTCGACCTGCGCGACATCCAGGCGCCGATCGTGCTGTTCGCATCGATGGGGGACAACATCACGCCGCCGGAGCAGGCCTTCAACTGGGTGGCCGACGTCTACGGCAGCACGGCCGAGATCAAGGCCCGCGGCCAGGTCATCGTCGGGCTCCTGCACGAGAGCATCGGGCACCTGGGCATCTTCGTGTCCGGCACCGTGGCCAGGAAGGAGCACGCCCAGATCGTCTCGGTGCTCGACAGCATCGAGATGCTGCCGCCGGGCCTCTATGGCATGGCGATCAACGAGCGCAAGGGTACGCGTGGCGAGCCCGCCTACGACGTGGAGTTCCGCGAGCATCGGCTGGAAGACATCACGGCCCATCTCAACCGCTTCGAGCGCGCCGACGAAAAACCCTTCGAGGCGGTGGCGGCGATCTCGGACTTCAACCAGCGGGCCTATGAGCTGTTCGCGCGGCCGCTGGTGCAGTCGATGTCGAACGACTACACGGCCGAGCTCCAGCGGGCGTTCCATCCCTTGCGCTTGCAGAACTGGTCGGTCTCGCGCCTGAATCCGTGGCTGTCATGGATCGCACCCGCCGCCGAGGCGGTCCGGTCGGATCGCCAGGCCGTGGCCGCCGACCATCCGCTGCGCCAGGGCGAGAAGCTGGGCGCCGAGCTGATGAGCGCTTCGCTCGACCTGTACCGCGCACTGCGCGATGCGGCGAGCGAAGCTCAGTTCTTCTCGATCTACGCCAACATGCCGTCGCTGCAGGTCGCCGACGAGGCGAGAGGGAAGGCGGCGCCCGGAACGGTCGAGGTTCGCGATCTGCCGCAGGTCAGGGACGCGCTCGCCGCGATCGAACAGGGGGGCTATGTCGAAGCGCTCGCGCGCGTGGCCTTCCTGACGGCGCGCGACGACGGCGAGGCGCTGCCGCTGTCGCGGCTCGAGATGCGGCAGGAACTGGTCGGCGCCTATGCGGACTTCCTGCCGGACGTCTCGCCGCATCAATGGCGCACCATCCGCGGCGTGCAGGAGATCATCGCGCGCTGCGAACCGGACCAGGCCGTGGCGACATTGCCGGCCCTGCTGGCGGATCCTGCCGACCGCGAGCGCCTGCTGATGCTGGTGGACAAGTTGACGGCTGACCGTCGGGTGCTCGCGGCCGGGCCGACCGCCGAGCAGGCGGCGATGGTGGCCCGCATCCGGGCCACCCTGGGCGACGCGGAACGCAAGAGGACTCGGCCGGCGCTTGTGGCTCGCGCCGAGGCCGGGCCGGCGCGCCGGACGCCGGCACGAAAGAAGAAGGTCGCGTGATGAGCACCGCAGTGCGCGGCACGGAGGCCACCCAATGAGCGCGAAGCACGAGAAGTACCAGCGCCTGATCGACGCCTGCCAGGGCATGCCGCCGACGCCGACGGCCGTCGTGCATCCGTGCGACCAGAGCTCGCTCGAAGGGATGCACGAGGCCGCGAAGCTCGGATTGATCGCGCCGATCCTGGTCGGGCCGCGGGCACGCATCGAGGCCCTGGCCAAGTCGCTCGGCGTGGACATCTCCGGCTATCCCATGGTCGATGCGCCCTACAGCAAGGCGGCGGCGGAAGCGGCGGTCCAGCTGGTGCGCGAGGGCAAGGCCGAGGCGCTGATGAAGGGCAGCCTGCACACCGACGAACTGATGGGCGCCGTGGTGAAGCGCGATGGCGGCCTGCGCACCGCGCGCCGCATCAGCCACTGCTTCGTGATGGACGTGCCCAGCTACGAGCAGGCCCTGATCATCACCGACGCGGCCATCAGCATCGCGCCGACACTCGAGGACAAGGTCGACATCGTGCAGAACGCGATCGACCTGGCGCATGCCTTGCAGTTCGAGGACGTGCGGGTGGCCATTCTCTCGGCGATGGAGACGGTCAATCCCAAGGTGCCTTCGACCATCGAGGCCGCCGCCCTGTGCAAGATGGTGGACCGGCACCAGATCACCGGCGCGGTGGTCGACGGCCCGTTGGCGCTCGACAATGCGATCAACCTGGAGGCCGCGAAGATCAAGCAGATCGATTCGCCCGTCGCCGGACGCGCCAACGTGCTGGTGGTGCCGGACCTCGAAGCCGGCAACATGCTGGCCAAGAGCCTGTCCTTCCTGGCCGGTGCCGATGCGGCCGGCATCGTGCTCGGCGCGCGGGTGCCGATCATCCTGACCAGCCGGGCCGACTCGCTCATTGCGCGGCTGGCGTCCTGCGCGGTCGCGGCGATGGTCGCCAAGGCCCGCCGCGAGAGCACCGCGGTGCTGGGATGAGGCCATGACCGACGTCATCCTGGTGCTGAACGCGGGCTCGTCGAGCATCAAGTTCAGCGCCTTCGCGATGCGGGGCCAGGCGCTCGATCTGGTCCTGCGCGGCCAGGTCGAGGGGCTCTTCACCGCGCCGCGGTTCGCGGCCGTGGACGGCCACGGCGCGGAGGTCGGCGCCAAGGCGTGGGGCGAGGGGGTCGAGCTGGGGCATGCGGGCGCCATCGGCCACCTGGCGACCTTCCTGCGGGAACACCGCGGAGGCTATGCGCTGGCCGCCGTCGGCCACCGCGTCGTCCATGGCGGACTGGGGTTCTCGCAGGCGACACGGGTCACGCCGGCGGTGATCTCGGCCCTCCGGACGCTCATTCCGCTGGCTCCCCTGCATCAGCCGCACAACCTCGAGGCCATCGAGGTGGTCGCGAAGCAGCGGCCGGACCTGCCCCAGGTGGCCTGCTTCGACACGGCCTTCCATCGCGCGCAACCCGAGGTGGCCCAGGCCTTTGCGCTGCCCTCCGCGATCACCGCCCTCGGCGTGCGGCGCTACGGCTTCCACGGCCTGTCCTACGAGTACATCGCCAGCGTGCTGCCGCAGTTCGATCCGAAGGCGGCGGCGGGCCGGACGATCGTCGCGCACCTCGGCAACGGCGCCAGCATGTGCGCGATGTCCGCCGGCCGCAGCCTCGCCAGCACCATGGGATTCACCGCGGTCGACGGCTTGCCGATGGGCACGCGCAGCGGCAATCTGGATCCGGGCGTGATCCTCTACCTGCTGGACGAAATGCGGATGGATGCGCGCGCGGTCGAGGAGCTGATCTACAAGAAGTCCGGGCTGCTGGGCGTCTCCGGCCTGTCGAGCGACATGCGGGTGCTGCTGGCCAGCGACGACGCCCGCGCCCGCTTCGCCATCGATCTCTATGCCTACCGGATCGGGCGCGAACTCGGATCCCTGGCTGCCGCGACGCAGGGCATCGACGCGCTGGTGTTCACCGCCGGGATCGGCGAGCACGCAGCGGCACTGCGCGAGCGCGTCTGCCGCGACGCCGCCTGGCTCGGCGTCGAGCTCGATGCGCAAGCCAACCGGTCCGACGGGCCGCGCATCAGCACGCCGTCGAGCAAGGTCTCGGCATGGGTGATCCCCACCAACGAGGAGTGGATGATCGCCCGACATACCCACCAAGTGATCGCTTCAGGGAGTGACGATGACCATTGAATTGCCACGCCCGCTGCTCAAGGGCGCCAAGGTGCTGGTCTGCGGGATCGCCAACGAGCACTCGATCGCCTACGGCTGCGCAGCGGCCTTCCGCGAGCTGGGCGCGGATCTGGCCATCACCTACGCCGGCGAGAAGGCGAGGGCCCATGTCGAGCCGCTGGCGACCGCCCTGGCGGCGCCGATCCTGATGCCGCTGGACGTCTCCAAGGCCGGCGAGCTGGAAGCGTTGTTCCAGCGGATCGAGCGTGAATGGGGCCGGCTCGACGTGGTGGTGCACTCGATCGCATGGGCACCGAAGGAGGACCTGCAAGGGGGGCTGCTGCAATGCTCCGCCGAGGGCTTCGCCCAGGCGATGGACGTCTCGTGCCACTCCTTCGTGCGGATGGCCCGGCTGGCCGCCCCCTTGATGAAGGACGGCGGCACGATGTTCACGATGTCCTACCACGGCGCCAACAAGGTGGTCCCCAATTACAACGTGATGGGGCCGGTCAAGGCCGCCCTCGAGGCGTCGGCCCGCTACCTGGCCTATGAGCTCGGCCCCCAGGGCATCCGGGTGCATGCGATCTCCCCCGGTCCGCTCAAGACCCGGGCGGCCGGCGGGCTCAAGGACTTCGACCTGTTGCTCACCGAAGCGGCGCAGCGCGCTCCGCTCGGCGAGCTGGTCGACATCATGGATGTCGGCTTCACCTGCGCGTTCCTTGCGACGCCTTACGCGCGGCGGCTCTCGGGTGAAACGCTCTACGTCGACGGCGGCGTTCACATCATGGCGTAGCAACGTCTGCTTCCAAGGAGATTCGAGATGGCACGGCTGTTGTTGGGAAATATCGAAAGCGGCACCACCGACGAGGAGGTCAAGGCCTTCCTGCTGAAGTACGGGTTTCCGGCCTTCGACGAGATTCAGCATGTCCCGGGCGCCGGCACGCGGCCTGCGGTGGTGCTGACCTTCCGCGATGTGCATCCGGACGGCCTGCACAAGCTCAAGGAAAGGATCCACAACATGTACTGGAGGAAGGGCCGGATCAATGCGCAGATCCTGAGCGACGACTTCGCCTGACCGGAGGAACGCGCCATGGGACTCATCGGCCGCCTGTTCGGCGACAAGGAAAAGCACGCGCCGCGGGACGAGGAAGTCGAGCGCATGATCGCTCGCGTCATCGACCTGAGCCCGCGGCTGCGATTGGCGCAAGGCCATGAAGAGCGATTGAGGTCGGCGATCGCGCAGGCGGCGGAACACCTGCGCGAGCTGGTGGCGGCGTTTCCTTCGCCGCACGCCTTGAGCCCGGCAAGCTGGGCCGCCGACTCCTATGTTCGCGCGTTCTTCGGCGCTGCGGACGATGTCGGACCGACACTCGGCCGCTCGACCGAATTGGCCAGCTTGTTCGATCAGCAGCCAGGCCTTGCGCAGGCCTATGCCGTGCTCGGGATGGCCATGAACGAGCGCCGCACGCTGGGCGTTGCGCAGGAAGGCGATGTCACGCGCTCGGATGTTCCGCAGACCACGTTGAGCTTCAGCGATCACCAGATCAGGATCTGCGGCGCGACGGAGGCCGAGCTCAGGCAGGAGATCCGGCGCCGGATGGTCGACCAGCTGGCGATCGAGGCGCTGGCCGGGATCGCCGCGGACACCGCCCGTCGTGACGACCTGGAGCAGGAGCGCGCACTGGTCACGGCCCGGTTGCGGCTCTTGGGGCGGCAAGGTGTCGGCATGCAATCGGTGCTCGGCGGCGACGCCGAGGTGGATGCCGGCGAACTGGCGCGCCTGCGCGCGCAGCGCGAGGAGAACGACCAGGCTCTCAAGCGCCTGGGCTCGCGTTCCGAGGCGCTGGACCGCCAGCTCGACCGCATGTGCGAGGTGTTCGCGGACGCCAGGAACCTGATTCGCGTCACCCCCAGGACCCTGCGCCTGAGCCGGATGAATGTCGTTCTGCCGGCGCAGGGAACGGAGGATGGCCACACGCTCGATCTGGAAATCGCCCGGGTGCCGGGCGACCCGCCGAGCGAGCGCGCGTTCGCGCTGGTGCGGGTGGCCAGGGTCGACGTGCCGAAGCCCCGGAACCTGCTGGACGAAGCCGCGAGGCTGCTGTGAGTCGAAACAACTGATGGAGGCAATCATGTCGAAGAGCGAAAAGAAGGAGCACCCGGGAAAGGCCGCCCACAAGGACGACGCCCATGAACCGGCCCCGCAAGTGAGCGAAGACGACGCCAAGAGCTCGGCGCACAAGCCGCTGTCGAGAAAGGAATACGACAAGGCGATGCGGGAACTCCACGTCGAGCTGGTCAAGATGCAGCAGTGGGTGCAGCACGCCGGGCTCAAGGTCTGCGTGCTCTTCGAGGGGCGCGACGGTGCGGGCAAGGGGGGCACGATCAAGGCGATCACCGAGCGCGTCAGCCCGCGGGTGTTTCGCGTCCTCGCATTGCCGGCCCCGACGGAGCGCGAGAAGTCCCAGATCTATCTGCAGCGCTATATCCCCCATCTGCCGGCCGCGGGCGAGGTCGTGATCTTCGACCGCAGCTGGTACAACCGCGCCGGCGTCGAGCGCGTCATGGGGTTCTGCACCGACGCGCAGGTCAAGGCCTTCCTCGCCGCGACGCCCCTCGTGGAGCGGGCGATCATCGACTCCGGCGTGATCCTGCTGAAGTACTGGCTCGAGGTCAGCCCCGAGGAGCAGACCCGCCGGCTGGAGGCCCGCATCGAGGACGGGCGCAAGGTCTGGAAGCTGACGCCGATGGACCTCAAGTCCTACAGCCGCTGGTACGACTACTCGCGCGCGCGCGACGAGATGTTCAAGGCCACCGACCTGCCGACGGCGCCGTGGTTCATCGTGCGCTCCGACGACAAGAAGCGCGCGCGCCTGAACCTGATCAAGCACCTGCTGGCGCACGTGCCCTATCAATCCGTGCCCCGCGAGAAAGTCAAGCTGCCGAAACGGCAGGCGAGCGGCGACTACCAGGAACTGGATCACCCGTTCCGCTACGTCCCCGAGGTCTTCTAGCCATGGACGACCCGGCGGACTCCCCGTCGGCCCCGGCTCTTCCGGCGACCGTGCTGCTGCGCGATGGCCGCCGGGTCAGCGTGCGCGAGATCCTTCCCGGGGACAAGGAGGGACTGCAGGCCGCCTTCGAGCGCATGTCGCCGGACTCGCGCTACACGCGCTTCATGGCCACGATGCGGGAGATCCCGGACACCCTGCTCGAGGCGGCGACGCACCCGCGGCCGGACCGGGAGTTCGCGCTGGTCGCGGTCGCCGGAGAGGGCCCCGGCGAAGCCATCATCGGCGGGGCGCGCTATGCCTCGGAGCGCGGCAGCGACAGCTGCGAGTTCGCCATCGCCATCGTCGACGGCTGGCAGGGCCAGGGCCTGGCGCCGCGGCTCATGGAGATGCTGATGGCAGCGGCCGAGGCGCATGGATTCCGGTCCATGGAGGGCTATGTGCTGTCGGCCAATGCGCCCATGCGCGGGCTCGCCAAGCGACTCGGCTTCCATGAATCGCAGTGTCCCGGCGATGCCACCGTGCGGGTGGTGAGGCGCGCTCTCGGCCCGGGCCATTGAGCGCACTCAGGCATCCGCCTGTCCCGGCTCCGGAGCCTCGTCTTCCCAGTCTTCCCAATCGACCGGGTGGCTGCGCAGGTAGCCGCGCACGGCTTCGCCGAGCGTCGGGTAGAAGCGCTCGGGGCCCAGGCGCGCGAAGAGGCCGAAGCGCTTGAGCTTGTCCTTCACCGGGTCCTTCATTTCGGCGAAATTCAGCTCGATGCCCTCGGCGAGCAGCGTGTCGTCGAGTTCCGCCAGGATGTCGGCGGCGGTCACGTCGACGCTCGTCACCGGTTCGGCCGCGACCACGATCCGGCGCACCGGCGTGGGTGAGCTCGCCACCGCCGCCAGCACCTGGTCGCGGAACAACTCCGCATTCGCGAAGAAAAGGGGCGCGTCCCAGCGGAACAGCACCAGGCCCGGGATGCGGTTGGCCTCGGGATAGCGCTCGATGTCGTGATAGCCCTTGATGCGGTCGACCCGCCCGAGCACGGCGGAATGGGGACGCCAGCCGTCCCAGAGGAATTCGATCACCGCGATGACGACCGCGATGCCGATGCCGGGGATCGCGCCGAACAGCGCGACACCGGCGAAGCAGACCATCGAGAGCCAGAACTCCCACTGCTGGATGCGATAGATGCGGCGCAGGTCGGCGACTTCGATCAGGCCGATGGCCGCCGCGATCACGACGGCCGCGAGCGCCGCGCTGGGCAGGTTCTGCAGCAGGTTCGGCGCCACCAGCAGCAGCGCCGTGATGGCCAGGGCGCCGACCACGCCGGTGAGCTGCGTGCGCGCGCCGGCGGCCTCGGCCACCGGGGTGCGCGATGCGCTGCTGCTGATCGGCATGCCCTGGAAGAACCCGGCGGCGAGATTGGCGGCGCCGAGGCCGATCATTTCCTGGTTCGGGGCGGGCGGCGTGCCCATCCTCGCGGCGTACACGCGCGAAAGCACGCTGGTGTCCGCGAAGGACACCAGCGCCACGGCCAAGCCGCCGAGCAGCACCGGCGTGATGTCGGCCACGCCGATGACCGGCAGGCTGGGTGCCGGCAGGCCCTGGGGCAGGGCGCCCAGCACCGAGATGCCGGCGCGCGCGGCAAGGTCGAACGCATGGGTGGCCACCGTGGCCACCACGACCGCGAGCAGCACGGCCGGGACCCGCGGCCGCCGCGACAGGACAAGAATGGCGGCGAGCGTTGCGGCTCCGATCGCGAGCGCGGTCGAATTCGGCTTGCCGGCCAGCAGGCCCTGGGCAAAGGCCCAGAGCTGGCGATGCGGGCCTTCGGCGTCGACCGAGAAGCCGAACAGCTTCGGCATCTGGCTCACGATGACCGTGAGCGCGATCCCGTTCATGTAGCCATAGCGGATCGGCTTCGAGAGCAGCTCGGTCACGAAGCCGAGCCTGGCGAGGCCGGCGCAGATGCAGACCACGCCGGAGACGATGGCCATGGCGCTCGCGAGGGCGATGGCACGCAGGGGATCGCCCGCGGACAGCGGCGCCACGACCGCCAGGATCAGGGCCGCGAGTGCCGAGTCGGGTCCCAGCACGAGGATCCGGCTGGGTCCGAACAGCGCGTAGGCGAGCAGCGGAACGATGGTCGCGTAGAGGCCGTAGATGCCGCCGACCCCCGATGCCTCGGCATAGGCGATGCCGGCCGGCACCAGCATCGTGGTCAGGACCAGGCCGGCGACGAGGTCATGCCGCAGCCAGGCGAGTTCGTAGGTGCGCAGCGTCCGCCAGCCCGGCAGCCAGCGCAGCGGCGACGGGCCGTCGCTGTCCCGGGGAGAGTGGTTCACGGCGGAGCCCCGAGATGTCCGAGGCGCATCTCAGTGCTCCACCACGTGATCGCGTGACCCGCGACGCATGAAACCGGCGCAGCCAAATGCCAGGGATACCGCGGAACCGGCTTTGCCGGGCCGCCGGTATCGCCCCCCTTGAGGGGGGAGGCGCCGCAGGCGCTTCGGGGGGTGTTTCATTTCAGCTTCCGGGCACGATCGCCTTGCGCCAGCCCGGATCTGGATCGAAGCGCGTCAAGGCGCGCGCGGCGGCGTCGCTGCCCGGCCCCAGGTCTTTCTCGTAGACGATGCCGTCGTGGCTGACCAGGAAGCTCATCACGCCGGTCTCGCCGTAGCGCACGGGCCATGCGACGAGCGCGAAACCGCCCCGCATCCGGCCGCCGATCACGTAGTCGTAGGCCCCGCCCGGTGCGTCCTTGCCCTGGGCCTTGAGGATCTTGAAGTGATAGCCGTGGTAGCCCTCGCCGGCCGTGCGGGGGGCATACAGCGGCCCGAGCGGGCTCTCGTCCTGTCCGGCCGCGTCGGGCCAGTACAGGCCATCGTGCTTGCCGGGTGAACTGGCGAACTTCTGCGCGTACTCGAGCACGCCGTTGCCGTCCCGGTCCTTCTGCGCGTATTCCTTCTGGGCATCGAAGTAGGCCAGCGCCGCCTGCATGGCGGCGAGTTCGTTGCGGCCGATGCGCCGGCTGCGCATGGCGTCGGCGCCCGCACGCGGATCGAAGCGCCAGCCGGCGGCGGTCTTGACGATCGGCACCGGCAAGGTCCAGTCGCCTTCGCCGGCCGCAAGCACAGCCTTGCCCGGATTCTCGAGAATGACCTGGTGCCGCTTGGCCCACGCGCCGAGAAAGGTGTAGACGTCTTCCGCGTCGATGCCGGCTGGCGGAACGAAGCGCCGCCAGTCGGGCCCGAGCACCGTGCCCAAGGCTGCGGCATCGACGCGCGAAACCGCATCGACGAACGCTTGCGCGGCCGCCTCCGGTGTCGGATAGGCGCGCTGCGCGAACGAGGCTCCCGAGGCGAGAGAGAGCGTGATGGCCACGGCCGCCGCGAAGCGTTTGAAGAGGATGGCGTTCAGGAGCGAAGTCCCGAAGCGCTGGAGGGGTGTCGATTGCGCCATGTGTGTCTCCTGTCAGCGGCCACGGCCGCCGCCGCCGCCGCCCCGCCCACCGCCGCCACCGCCGCCGCCCATCCGGGCGCCGCCGCCTCCGCCCGCGCTGGGGCGCGCTCCAC
>NZ_JBFUHO010000042.1:0-69427 GCF_056402355.1 Variovorax sp. P4_B11 | reverse complement strand
GGCCACGGCCGGCCTGGGCACGCGGGCCCTGGCCGCCGCCACCATTGGCGCCGCGGCCGGCCGGTGCGCCCTGGCCCTGGCCATTGCCTCCGCCCCGGCGCTGGCCACCGCCATTGCCGCCATTGCCACCGCCACTGCGTTCGCCCTGGCCGGCCTTGTTGTCGCGGATGCGCTGCATCATTTCCGTGCGCGCGGCCTTGGCGGCCGCCTGCATCACCTCGCGGCTCGGCGGACGGCCGGCGCCGCCCCAGATGGTCTGGCGGCCCATCGCGATGGGCTCGGCGCGTTCGCCTTCCTCGGGGCCGAAGCCATCGATGACCTGGACTGGGATCTGCTGCTTGGTGAAGCGCTCGATCTCCTGCATGAAGCCTTCCTCGTCGAGGCAGACGAAGCTCACGGCCTCGCCGCTCGAACCGGCGCGGCCGGTGCGGCCGATGCGGTGGACGTAGTCTTCGCTGACGTTCGGAATTTCGTAGTTGACGACGTGCGGCAGTTCGTCGATGTCGATACCGCGGGCCGCGATGTCGGTCGCCACCAGCGCGCGGATGTCGCCGCTCTTGAAGCCGGCCAGCGCCTGGGTGCGCGCGCTCTGGCTCTTGTTGCCGTGCAGCGCCATCGCCTCGATGCCGTTCTTGGTGAGGAATTCGGCCACGTTGTTGGCGCCGAACTTGGTGCGGGTGAACACCAGCACCTGGCTCCACTTGTGCTCGTTGATGATGTGCGCGAGCAGCGCCTTCTTCTTGCCGCGGCCGACCGGGTGGATCACCTGGCTGATGCGCTGCACGGTGGTGTTGCGCGGCGTGACCTGGATGCTCTGCGGGTTCTTGAGCAGCGTGGCGGCGAGGTCGCGGATCTCGTCGCTGAAGGTGGCCGAGAACAGCAGGCTCTGCTTTTCCTTCGGCACCAGCGCGAGGATCTTCTTGACGTCGTGGATGAAGCCCATGTCGAGCATGCGGTCGGCCTCGTCGAGCACCAGCATCTGCACCTGCGACAGGTCGAGCATGCCTTGCTGCTGCAGGTCGAGCAGGCGGCCGGGGGTGGCGACCAGGATGTCGACGCCGCTCTTGAGCTTGCTGATCTGCGGGTTCATGCCGACGCCGCCGAAGATCACGGTCGAGCTGAGCTGCAGGTATTTGCCGTAGGTACGGATGGATTCCTCGACCTGGGCCGCGAGTTCGCGCGTCGGGGTCAGCACCAGGGCACGGATGCCGGTGCCGCCGAACTTGTTGGTGGCGCTGCGGCTCATCGTGAGCTTGTGCAGCATCGGGAGGGTGAAGGCAGCGGTCTTGCCGGTGCCGGTCTGGGCACCGCCCAGCAGGTCATGGCCGTCGAGCACGGCCGGAATGGCCTGGGCCTGGATCGGCGTCGGCGTTTCGTAGCCCTGCTCATGCACGGCCTTCAAGATGGCCGGGGCCAGCTTCAGTTCATCAAAGTTCATTGAGTTCAATAAGCGCCCTACACGGCGCAGTGGTATCCACCCGCTCGGGCGTCAAGTTGGACGTCGAGCCAGTAAGGGCAGATGAAGGTCAGGAGTGGGAGCCGGAAAGCCTGTCTTCATTGAGAGTGAAGGCCTTCTTCGTCCCCGGCAGAGAGCCGGCGTTGCGGGCAACTGGACCCGGCAACAGGCGCTATTGTCGCATGAGTTGGGGACAGTGGGCGATGGCGGTGGGCCGGAGCTCGATCGCCCGTCCAGCCATTGATATCGTTTCAGGCCGATGCGCAATCGCAATGCGAGTCATATGGAGCGTGCCGATCCCTTGCGTGTGCACCCCGTTTGTTCGCGCGGTGGAAAGTGCTCCGAGGTAGCACGCGAATGGCCACATACGCGTGGGCCGCGGCCAAAACACCGTAGCCAGTTCGGCGCGCCATAGAGCGGCTTGACCAGCAGCGTCACGAGCGCGAACAGCCCGTCGAGCAGGGTCCTTCACCAGCTTGCCGTGACAGTCTGCTGGATGCCTTGTATCGACTGGAAACGCGACACCGCGTCGCCGGTATGCCTCACTTCGAACCATCGCGCGGGCGAGTGCACCAGGTGGTCCGTGATCCGCGCCGTCCACTGGATGCCGAACTGCACCAAGGCGACGATGTGACGAGCCATCCGCGCGTCGCTTTCAGTCCACCGTGATGAGCGTGGCGAGCCCGAAGCCGATTGACTAGCAGCGGCAGCAACTCCATGTCGCCTGAGACCACTGCTTCGTCGACGATCCATTGCGTAAACAGCGGCGCGACGAGCAGCAGGATCTGCAGGCTGACGGCCAAGATGAGAGCAGGCCCAGGCTGCGCTTGACGCCATGGAGCTTGCCCAACAATTGCTGCCGCCCGATGGGCCGTTTGCGTGCTCGAACTCGGGCGCGGCGTGCGCACCCGTAAGTGAGTAAAGGCCTCTCAGGCATAGCCCCGCCGCGTCGTTCTGGTGTCCGGGTTAGCAAAGGCACGGTAGGTCGCTCACGCATGAAATTTCAAGTCGATGAGCCTGTTTAGCTATTACTGCCACTAACAGGAGAGGCAATACCATAACAAGCATTGGTCTATCTACGGATCAAGAAGACCAATAGTATCCACGTCGTCCTCAGCGTATTTGAGTGCCATCCATTCAACGAAAAAAGGAGAACTTGCAATGACCATTTTTCAAAAGATCATCGAAGCCACCGCTCAAGACTACAAAGACATGATCGACAACAATGCACTGCTCGGGGCCGTGAGGGAAGGGAAAATGACAGTGGCGCACTACAAAGCGTATCTATGTGAAACGCATCACCTCGTTCGACACACGCCGCGAATGCTCGCCCTCGGCGGCGCGCGCCTTGGCGATGATCGACGTGAACTCAGGAATTGGTTCTTTGAGCAGGTGAACGAAGAAAACGGCCACGACCTTTTCTGTATCAAAGATCTCGAAAATATGGGCTTGGATCCAAAGACGAATTTGACAAGAATGCCACGCAAAGGAGCTTGGAGCCTGATCACTCAGAACTACTTCATGGCGACGTATGGAAACCCTGTCGGAATATTAGGTGTTGCAACGGCCACCGAAGGGTTAGGTTCAGATTTCGGAACAAGCTTCGCAGATCTCTTAGTCACCCGATACGGATTGAAGAGCAACTCAACAACCTTCCTAAGGAGTCATGGCGGATTCGACGCACGTCATCTGGAAGAAGCAGTAAAAGCACTTGAGTTGGTGCGAGATGATGAGGTGAGTTATGTCATTCATGCGCGGAAGATGACATTTCAGTTTTATGGCCAAATGTTTCTTGATGTTCTGGAGGCAGGGCAGCAAGAAGAGCCGGATTGTCTTGTCGCATAAATAGATTGCCGCACCTTGTGCTCCACCTCTGGGCGGATGCTGATAACTTTATATGCAAATCACTCGGGGCACATTAGCATGGATCTCTCTATTTACGATTGTCACTCGTATAGAGTTAAGCGCATTCACAAAAACGAAGCAGGACTCTATAGTGCATACATTCAACTCTTGGAGAAAGCGTACTCGCCGTTAGGGTTTCTTCAACCAAAAATTCTCCCAAAACCAAATGCACTATGTTTTGGCCTATTCTTTCATGGCGGATTAGAAGGTATATTCGCGATCACGCCGATCAGCGAAATCGATGAAACACCCTATATTGATCTTATCCCAGGGGCAACAAGGTCCCAGCGGTTTGTCGAGATCACCAACGTTGTCGTTCAAAAACGAGTACGCGGAGCAGTGGCGCTTCGCGTGATGCTTTATGAAGCTGCTCAGTTTGCCGTTACCCACGGCTACAGCGCTCTTGTAGGAATCACACGTCACCAGACGCTTCCCTTTTTTGTGGACTTTGGTGCAACACCAATTTTCCATGAGCCTTTGCATTTGATGGGAGATTATTCCATCAATGATTTTGCAATATATTTCGATGCATCGAATCATGAATCGATAGCATACATGCACACAAGAGCGAAGCGATTTTTTGAAAAAGAACTTGTCTTAGCTAAGATTCGACATAGAGGCACTATGAGCGGCGCACGGGCGTTGGTGTCTAGTGCTTCTGAATCCATGGAGGCTGGCCATGGAAGACATTGAGCTGCGACTGGCTCAGTTTCGAAAGAGAACGTTTGGCGTTGTTGATCGCTTGATATACAAAGAACAGCTTGAACTGCTGGATCTGTATCCCAAGTCCGCAGGCGCTGCTACCGTGATCCGTGATTTAGAGCACTTCGCTGACGTCTCCCAGCTATCTAAGAAGCTGAGAATCCATCTTCAGCGCCAGTTCCTTGCCGGCGGCAGTTCCGAACCTAGAAAGTTGCTCGAGATATGCGCCGGAAGCGGTTGGCTGAGTCGCCAGCTTGCTGAGACCTCGAACTCTAAATTGAGAAACTGGAAATTTACCGCAAGTGATCTACGTGTTCCGGAGGCGGCATCGGGGAGCAACATCGATTGGAAAGTTGCTGATGCGACCGCACTTCCATTTGCAGAAAAATCATTTGATTTAGTGATCTGCGTCCAAGCAGTTCACCATTTCTCGCCAAAAATCCTAGCTAAAGTACTTTCGGAAGCTGCGCGCGTCGGAAAATTGGTTTCTGTGTTTGATCTACGCCGTACGTTCTACGGGGTGGCCATGATGAGCCTCATTGCGCCGTTCTATCCTAAAGAATTTATTGCAGACGGAATTATTTCGCACCGACGAGCGTATAGCATAAGGGAAATTCAATTTATTATAGATGAATTGAATTTGCCTTTGATAGTGGGAAAATTTCTCCCGGTTGGAATGTTAATTGAATCGCGAAGGGATGTGCAATGCTGAACGCAAGATTTGCGATGGCATTCTTCCATCCAATCTCTGTAGTTTTGGGTTTTACGCTAAAGGGCGGATGGCTCCTTTCGACTATATTGTTGAGTGTGATCATCTATTCATTGATAGAAATCTACTGGGCCAGAAAAATCAAAAAAAATGTCCTGGCGTTTCGAGAAAGCGAGAATAATGAGTGGCTTGGAGAGTTTGTTGCATACGTCGCTTCAGTGAGCCACCTTATCCTAGTCATGTGGTTCGTTGGCTGGGGCAGTGCGCATGTCCATGGCATCTATTTCGCGGCCGTTTGTTATTCGATTGGACTTTGCTCTGGAATAAATGCAATTACCTTATCTCATGAGTTTATGCATCGCCCAGGTCAAAAAGAACGAGCGTTAGGTTGGCTCCTTCTCTATGCTGCCAACTACCCCTGGTTTCGACTCCAACATCTTCGAAGACACCACCTGCTTGTAGCGACAAAGAGTGATCCATCGACGGCTCGAATTGGACAGAATATTTACTCATTTTACCGTCAATCGATTGCTAATGGTTTTGTGGAGATTCTCAAAATAGAGGCTGTGAGAGCGCAAAAAGAAGGCAAACCAGTATGGAGTCCATTGCACAACGCGGCCGCGTTCACTTTGTATATCATGCTGGGAATTTATCTTTCGATATGGATTGCTTTTGGCTTGCATTCACTGGTTGCATTCGTTTTGCAAGGCCTCGTCGGAATCTTTATTTTAGAAACAATTAACTACATTCAGCACTATGGTCTGACAAGAGAATCTGTCAAAGGTCGAATTTATGAAGTTCATGCATGGGATGCAGATTCAATTACGAACTATGCATTGTTTAATCTTGGGCTTCATTCGGATCATCATTGTCGGCCTGGAAAGAGTTTTGCGAGCCTAGCCGTTGGAAAGCAATCTCCAAAAATGCCTTTTGGGTATTTTACGATGGCATTTGTCGCGCTATTTCCGCCTGTTTGGAGGAAGATGATGGACCACCGAATTCCGAATTCACAGGCTATTTAATTAAACGGCTCCAATAGAAATTATGAGGTTTAAAATGGATAAAGATGCATTCTTTTGGAAGATTCATTCTGGCGTGCTCCCTGCTCCTGAAGCAGTCAAAACGCTTGGCGGTACGATTCTAGAGATCGATGATGTTCAGGGCTCCGTGGAGACGCAATTTACTGGGCAAGAAAAGTTCACCAATCCCGCGGGAAATATTCAAGGCGGATTCCTCGCGGCTATGCTTGATGACACTATGGGGCCAGCATTGGCATCCACGCTTAAAGCGGGTGAATTTGCACCAACGCTCACCTTGACTATTCAATTTTTGCGACCGGCATTCGTTGGGCCGATACGTGGTTTTGGTCGTATTGTTCGGCGCGGAGGCAAAATCTGCCATCTCGCTGGTGAATTGTTTCAAGGCGATAAAGTAATTGCGACAGCAACGGCAGTAGCATTGATTCGTTCGATCTAGTGATGCAAATTGTGGCTGCAGTTAATCCTAACACTCTATTGACGAACGTCTACGCTCTCCCTTCGGTCTCTACCGATGTATAAACCTCCAATTTTACTAACATGTCGTTGTCAAGGGCTAGACAGGTGCGTTCAAAGGTTAGCTCGCCTTTAGTCGGATGTAGGAAGATTCGCAGGCCCGTTTCTCTCAGGCAAATTTCTTGCCTCCCCCAGCCTCGACGGAACGTCTCGCTGTCTTTTAATAATTCGGTAACTATATCTACAAATCCCTGATATTTTGCGAAACGCCCAAAATCTCGACGGAATTGAGCGATCATCTCTTGTGCGGTTTGATTCCAGTTGCAAATGGTTGCTCGATGCTTCTCGTCAAGAAACGCCAACTTTAGTATATTTGGTTTCTGTTGTGAATTGAGTCTTTGGCCGATGTATATTTCGGCTTCTTTGTTCCAGTACAGCAAGTCCCAGCGATGGTTCCGTACATAGGCTGGCGAGCAGATTGAATCAACTGTCTTGATCAGACTAGAGGAGAGTTCTATTTCAATCAATACTGGGTCGGTTATGTCGCGCTGCTGAACGAGCTCAGATAGGTATTTGCGCTCTGTTGTATTGAGGCGTAGCGCGGAAGAAAGATTATTTATCATGTGCTGTGATACACGAATATTTTTTCCTTGCTCCAGCCAGGTATACCAAGTGGCGCTGACTCCTGACAGTTGTGAAACTTCCTCCCGTCTCAATCCTTTTGTTCGCCTGCGTCCGATGGTGAATCCGAAATCTGCCGGCAAGAGACTGGCTCTTCGGTTCTTGAGAAAATGGCTTATTTCTCGCGAAATGAAATCTGTAGGCATAATTTGACATCTTTAATTTATGGATGTCGAAAGTGGAGGGATTTTCTACTTTCGGCGCGCTGGTGTTGAAGAAAGCTGGCCGCGATCGATCTTCCAGGGTCAGGTTGCTCCGGCGTTCGGCCGAGGCAGCGAGTTGCAGTACGCCAAATCGGGCGATTGAATTTCAAGGCTGGAAGGCGGTAGGCGGACCTCTCGTTGGGTGGGCGACTAGTAGCACTGACTGGTAGGGATGTTGTGCAGAACACGCTGTAGCAACTCGCTTCAGCAATCCACCTCAGGAATCAGCTTGACTAGTTGCGGTAGATCCATTTGGACAGCAGGGCGCCATGCATCGTCGAATCGGGGAGTTTCTCAACCCCCAGCATCTGCACGACTTATTGGAGGTGCCGACTCCCCTGTCGGCTCAGGCCGCATGCGGCATACGCTTTGGCTGCACCGGTTGCGCGAGCGAGCGGGGGATTTGCAGAAAGCAAGGTTTCCGCGTCAGACCTGCGAAGCAGTTGTTCGAATAGAAGATCTGAAGCCGAAAAATGGTGGGAAAGCCAACCATGCCCTCAGAAAGTGCTGGCTCCTTTCAAGCTTCTGGAAATCTTCCTGTGGTGCCCGACCGGGCGAGGCACGCCCGATTGGGGAGCAGGCGGAGCACCAGCGCGCGGCGTTGTTTCGGCATGGGCATGTCGGGCTGATGGGCCAAAGTGACGACTCTAGGATTGTCGGGATGCCGCGTCTGCGGGAAAGCCGCAAGTATTGGAGCGAAACGTCGAACCGTAACGCAGAAAATTCAGCCGCTCCCGCGCGCCGGAGGACGCGCACGAGTCGACGAACCGAGCCGCGCACCACGATGCGTTAAACTCTTACCTTGTCGGTATTACCAGGAGCGCCGCGTGCGACTCACTTCCAAGGGTCAGGTGACCATTCCCCAGAACATCCGCGAACTCGCCGGCCTCAAGCCCTATGACGAGGTGGAGTTCGAGTTTCGCAACAAGCAGATCATCGTCAAGCCGGTCAAGCGTACGACCACGCCCGCCGAGGAGGCGATTGCGCTGTTGCGCGGCAGCGCGAGCTCGAAGATCGGCCTGTCGGCGGACGAGTGGCTGGAGATGACGCGTGGCGAACGCTGAGGGGCTTGAAACCTTCCTGATCGACAGCAACGTACTGATCGACGTCATCCACGAGGACCCCAAATGGGTCGACTGGTCGGCGGCGGCGATCGGGGATTGCCTGACCCGTGGCAAACTGGCCATCAATCCGCTGATCTATGCCGAGGTGTCGGTCTACTTCAATTCGGATCGTGACGTGGACGCGGCGTTGCCCGCACGGCTCTATGAACGGCTGGAACTGCCCTATGCGGCCGCCCGGACGGCGGCGATGGCGTTCCACAAGTACCGCAAGTCGGGCGGCACGCGCTCTTCGCTGCTGCCTGATTTCTACATCGGCGCGCATGCCCAGCTGATGGACTGCACCCTCGTATCGCGCGACAGCGCGCGCTACAAGACTTATTTTCCCAAGCTCAAACTCATTTCACCGAAGCAAAGATAACCATGGCCCAGTACGTCTACACCATGAACAAGGTCAGCAAGACCGTGCCGCCCAAGCGGCAGATCTTGAAGGACATTTCGCTGTCGTTTTTCCCCGGCGCCAAGATCGGCGTACTCGGCCTGAATGGTTCGGGCAAGTCCTCGCTGCTGAAGATCATGGCCGGCATCGACAAGGAGATCGAGGGCGAGGCGCTGCCGATGCCCGGTCTCACGATCGGCTACCTCGAGCAGGAGCCCAAGCTGAACCCGGCCCACACGGTGCGCGAGTCGGTCGAAGAGGCCATGGGCGCGGTCTATGCGGCCAAGGCGCGGCTCGAGGAGGTCTACGTGGCCTACGGGGCCGAGGATGCCGACTTCGATGCGCTCGCGGCCGAACAGGCCGAGCTCGAAGCCATCATCGCGACCGCCGGCACCGACTCCGAGCACCAGCTCGAGATCGCCGCCGACGCGCTGCGCCTGCCGCCGTGGGACGCCAACATCGGCGTGCTTTCGGGCGGAGAGAAGCGCCGCGTGGCGCTGTGCCGCCTGCTGCTGAGCAAGCCCGACATGCTGCTGCTCGACGAGCCGACCAACCACCTGGACGCCGAGTCGGTCGAGTGGCTGGAAGTCTTCCTGCAGCGCTTCCCGGGCACCGTGGTGGCGATCACCCACGACCGCTACTTCCTCGACAACGCGGCCGAGTGGATTCTCGAACTCGACCGCGGCCGCGGCATCCCCTGGAAGGGCAACTACAGCACCTGGCTCGAGCAGAAGGGCGAGCGCCTGGCGCAGGAGCAGAAGAGCGAGGAAGCCCACGCCAAGGCCCTCAAGAAGGAACTCGAATGGTCGCGCCAGAACCCGAAGGCGCGCCAGGCGAAGAGCAAGTCGCGCCTGGCCCGCTTCGAGGAACTGAGCGACTTCGAATACCAGAAGCGCAACGAGACGCAGGAGATCTTCATCCCCGTGGCGGAGCGCCTGGGCAACCAGGTGTTCGAATTCAAGAACGTCAGCAAGTCCTTCGGCGACCGGTTGCTGATCGACAACCTCAGCTTCGAGGTTCCCGCGGGCGCGATCGTCGGCATCATCGGCCCGAACGGCGCCGGCAAGTCGACCCTGTTCAAGCTGATCGCCGGCAAGGAAAAGCCCGACAGCGGCGAGGTGGTGGTCGGCCAGACGGTCAAGATGGCCTTCGTCGACCAGACCCGCGACGCTCTCGCGAATGAGAAGACGGTGTGGGAAGACATCTCGAACGGCCTCGACATCATCAACGTCGGCAAGTTCCAGATGGCCAGCCGGGCCTACGCCGGCCGCTTCAACTTCAACGGCGCCGACCAGCAGAAGAAGGTCGGCACGCTGTCGGGCGGCGAGCGCGGGCGGCTGCACCTGGCCAAGACCCTGATCGCGGGCGGCAACGTGCTGATGCTCGACGAACCGTCCAACGACCTGGACGTCGAAACCCTGCGCGCGCTGGAAGACGCGCTGCTCGAGTTCGCCGGCTCGGTGCTGGTGATCAGCCACGACCGCTGGTTCCTCGACCGCATCGCGACGCACATCCTGGCGGCCGAGGGCGACAGCCAGTGGACCTTCTTCAACGGCAACTACCAGGAGTACGAAGCCGACAAGAAGAAGCGCTTGGGCGAAGAAGGTGCCAAGCCGCACCGCATGCGCTTCAAGGCGCTGAAGTAGCGGCAGGGCCCGAGACCCGGGCGCGTCGCAGCGCCCATTCCGAAGGAGCATGCATGGCAGCGGCGACTCGGTATCTTCTGGCGATGGGCCTGGCGGCCCTGGGCGCGTGCGGTGGCGGTGGCGGCGCCAGCGTCGCCGTCTCCGCGTTCGGTGTCGGTGCCACGGCGACGCCGACCCCCGCGAACCCGCCCTCCCAGCCGAACATCAGCGTGGCTGC
Source organism: Variovorax sp. P4_B11 (assembly GCF_056402355.1). Taxonomy (NCBI): domain Bacteria; kingdom Pseudomonadati; phylum Pseudomonadota; class Betaproteobacteria; order Burkholderiales; family Comamonadaceae; genus Variovorax; species Variovorax sp. P4_B11. Next base: position 58,915 of record NZ_JBFUHO010000042.1, on the reverse strand, counting down.
GCAACCCAGCGGCACGACGCCACCGGCCTCGACGCCGATGGCGTTCAAGGTCACTGAAGTGGCCTCCGGCCTGGACACCCCGTGGGCCCTCGCTTTTCTGCCGGACGGCCGCATGCTGATCACCCAGCGGGGCGGCCAGTTGCGCTTGCGCAATGCCGATGGTTCCCCTGTCAATGGCGGCGCGGACCAGATCGCCGGTGTGCCCGCGGTCGCCGCGGTGGGGCAGGGCGGCTTGCTCGACGTTGCGGTGGACCCGGACTTCGCGAGCAATCGCCGGATCTATTTCAGTTTTTCCGAGCGGGACGGATCGAATCCGAGCCTCAACGGCACGGCGGTCGCCCGGGCCGACCTCGATGCGGCCAACCGCAGTCTCGCCAATGTGACCGTCATCTACCGGCAGTCGCCCAAAGTCGACAGCACGGCGCACTTCGGATCGCGGCTGGTGTTCGACCGCAACGGCTATCTGTTCGTGACGATGGGCGAACGCCTGCTCGACACCCAGCGCGGCTTCGCGCAAGACCTGTCGCGCGGCAACGGCAAGGTGGTGCGCATCACCACCGATGGCGCGCCTGCGCCGGGCAATCCGTTTGCGGCGACCGCCGGCGCGCAACCCCACATCTGGAGCTACGGCCATCGCAATCCACAGGGCGCGGCGCTGCATCCGGTGACCGGCGATCTCTGGACCAGCGAGCACGGCCCGCAGGGCGGCGACGAAGTCAACCTGACGCTGGCCGGGCGCAACTATGGTTGGCCCGTGATCAGCTATGGGCAGGAATACGGCACGCTCACGCAGGTGGGCGAAGGCAGCGCCAAGCCGGGCCTCGAACAGCCCCTGACCTATTGGGAAAAGATCGACGGCACGGCCTGGACCCCGGGCACGCAGAAGTCGTCGATCGCGCCGAGCGGCCTGGCCTTCTACACCGGCGATGCGCTGCCCGACTGGAAGGGCAATCTTTTCGTCGGCGCGCTGGCCGGCACCGCGCTGTGGCGCCTCACGCTGGAGGGCAACACGGTGGTCGGCCGCGAGCGCTTGCTGGCCGAGCGCGGTGAACGGATCCGGGATGTCCGGCAAGGGCCCGATGGGTGGCTCTACCTGCTGACCGACAGCAGCAATGGCAAGCTGCTGCGGGTGCAAAGGCAGTGACGGCCTTCAGGCGGCGGCGGCCGCGCCGCCCTGCGGCGCGTTCGCCAACACCCGCTTGCGCACCACGTGGATGTTGTTGCGCAGCGCATAGAGCTCGTCGGCATAGGACAGCGGCACCGCGACCTTGTTGACCACGCGATCGAGATCGGCCAGTTCCTTCAGCAGGGCGTCGGCGTCGCCCGTGCGGGCGTCGAGCTTGTGCTCGACCTCGCGCAGCCGCGCGTACCAGCGGAACACGCGCCGCCGCACGCGGAACTGGTAGAGCGGCGGCACCACGCGCGACAGCGGCAGCATCAGCACCAGCAGGCCACCGAGCACCAGCCACATGCGCTCGACGAGGTTGCTGGCCCAGAAGGGCAGGTAGCGCTGCCAGAACGCCGGCGTGCCGTTGATGGCGCGGTCGCCCTCCGGGCTGACCGGCAGTTCGCTGGTGCGCGTGTTGGGGAAGTCGCGCGCCCGGTTGAACCAGCCGGCGCCGCCGTGCAGGGTCTGGGCGGTTTGCGCGAACAGCTGGCGCAGCGCGGGATGGGTTTCCTCGCGCGACAGCAGCGAGGTGGTGGCCGCCAGCAGCGAGACATCGTGCGAGGGCAGGTCGGCGGCCAGGTCGACCACGCCGCGCGGCAGGGTCACGGGCTGCAGGAAGGCGAAGCGGCGCGAGTAGGCGTCGCTCTGGGCGAAGTCCATCAGTTGGATGTCGGGTGCGCGCAGCAGCTTCTGGACCAGCGGCGACTGCGGCGCCGAGGCCAGCACGACGACGTCGAGCAGGCCGGCCTGCAGCGCCTCGGTGGCGGGCGACTGTTCGAGGTTCGACAGGTTCAGCGCGGCCGGATCCATGTGGTTGGCGCGGAACATCCGGTCCATGATGTCGGGCACGCCGCTGCCGGGCTTGTCGACGTTGATGCGCAGGTCCTTGAACTGCGTCAACGACGTCAGGGTGCCGGTCTTGCGGTCGATGCGTTTCGCCGCATCGGTCCGGTAGAAGAACCACAGCGGCTCGAAGAACAGGCTGCCGAGCGAGGTCAGGCCGCCTTCCTCGTCCTTCACCGGATCGGCGCTGCCGCCGCGCACGAAGGCGACGTCGGCGCCCCCGCTGCGCAGCAGCTCGAGATTGTCCAGCGAGCCGTCGGTGGCCTTCAGCTCGACCTCGATGCCATTGGCCTTGAGGGCATCGGCATAACGCTTGCCGAAGCCGGCATAGGCACTGCCGGCGGGCCCGGTGGCCAGCACCACGCGCTGGGGCGGCTGCGGTTGCAGCCACCAGTAGGCGGCGACCAGCAGGGCGATGACGAGGAAGACGACGGGCCCGGCGGATGCGATCAGGTCGCGGATCGAGAGCAGGAACAGGCGGATGGCTTGGGGCATGCGGCGGCGGGTTGGAACGGAACTCAAGGTCGCCGCGGGCGCGGCAGCGGCATTTTCTGTGCTTTCCGCGCCCGGCGGGTTACAAAGCGCGTGCCGAGCGGGCGGCCGACAGCCGGCGCTCAGGACAGGTCCGCAGCGGCCGGGAAGTAGCTGTCGCCGATGCGCACCGCGTGTGCCGCCCGCACCGCCCGCACGGTCGCCAGCGCCACGACTTCGGCCGCCATGGTGCCGAGCACCGTCATGCCGGGGGCATCGCCCTCGAGCGGCACGCGGCCGGTAGCCAGCGCGAACAGGGTGTCGCCGTCGCTCATCGTGTGGACCGGATTGATCGCCCGCGCCAGGCCGTCGTGCGCGACCGCCGCGAGCCGGTTGGCCTGCACCTTGGTCAGCACCGCATCGGTGGCGACCACGCCCAGCGTGGTGTTGGTGCCGGCCAGCAGCGGCTTCGGCAAGTCGCCGCGCAACAGGGCGCGGCGGGTGTCGAGCAGGGCGCGGCCGTCTTCGGTGCGTGCACCGGCGACGACCTGCGCGGTGTCGGGGTCGATGACGTCGCCGAGCGCGTTGCAGGCGATCAGGGCGCCGACCGTGACGCCGTTGACCGTGACCGATGCGGTGCCGATGCCGCCTTTCATCGCCCGATCGATGCCGAACAGCTTGCCCACCAGCGCGCCGCTGCCGGCACCCACGCAGCCTTCGTCCGGCGCCGCGTTCGAGGCCGCCGCGCAGGCGGCATAGCCGGCATCGGCATCGGGCCGGATGCGGGCGTCGCCGACCGGCAGGTCGAACAGGACGGCGGCCGGCACGATCGGCAGCGTGCCGAAGCGGACGTCGAGCCCGATGCCTCGCTCCTCGAGCCAGCGCATGGCGCCATCGGCCGCGGCCAGCCCCCAGGCGCTGCCCCCGGCCAGCATCACCGCATGGACCTGCTGCACCAGGTTGCCAGGCGCGAGCAGGTCGGTCTCGCGGGTGCCCGGCGCTGCGCCGCGCACATCGACGCCGGCCACCGCGCCTTCGCGCGCGAGGATCACGGTGCAGCCGGTGGGGCGGCGAGGGTCGCTGTGGTGGCCGACTTCGATGCCGGCGACGTCGGTGATGGCGCCGGCGCGAGGCGCCGTGGGGGAGGAGTGTTCAGGCATCGGCTGCGATTATCGGGCGCTTCTCAGCGCCCGCGCCTCGCCGGCAGCGCCACGCCGCGTTCGCCCAGCAGGTCGCGCAGGATCGACGGGTCGTCGGTGATGATCCCATCCACGCCCCAGTCCAGCAACCGTGCCATGTCGGCGCGCTGGTTCACGGTCCAGGGCAGCACGGCCAGGCCGAGCGCATGGGCTTCCTGCACCAGCGCCGGGCTCAGGTCGTTGTAGGCGGGCGACCAGATCACCGGTCCCTGGGCGTCGCCCGCGGCGGCCTTCACGAGCCGCGGCGCCGTGCCGAAGTCCTCGATGCGCAGGCCGGCGGTCCAGCGGCTGTCCTTCAGCGTGCGGGCGCTCGTCAGGTAGGCGCGCGGCATCGACGGCGCCTGCTGGCCGACCAGCGCCAGCGAGCGCCAGTCGAAGCTCTGCACCGTTACGCGCTGCGCCATGCCGGCCTTGTCGACCTCGGCCAGCAGCGCGCGGACCATCTGTTCGGGGGAAGCGGTTTCCTCGGGCTGGCCGGGATCCAGCTTGGTCTCGATGTTGAAGCGGACCCTGGTCGCGCCAAGTTCGTTGACGCGCGCGAACAGCGCGCCCAGCGTCGGAATGCGCTCGCCGTCGCTCCATAGCTGCTTGGGGAAGGGCTTGCCATAGCTGCTCGCGGGATCGATCCGGCCGACGTCGTAGGTCTGCAGTTGCGCCAGCGTCAGCGACCGGATCGACGGGCCCTTGGCCTTGAGGAAGTTGCCGCGGGCGTCGCGCGTGTGGTCGGGGTTCAGCTGGGTGTCGTGCGAGATCACCAGCACGTCGTCGGCAGTCAGGCCGATGTCGAGTTCCAGTGTGCTCACGCCCATCTCGATCGCATTCGAAAAGGCGGCCAGCGTGTTTTCGGGCGCCAGCGCGCGACCGCCGCGGTGCGCCTGCAGATCGATGCTGCGTGGCGTGGCAGCGGGTAGGGCCGCACACCCGGCAATCAGCATGGCCGAAGCGACGAGGCCGAGTGCGAAGCGGCAGGCGCTTCGGGGGAGCGTCATTTCAATACCACGGTGATGCCGTCGTCCTGCACCGTGATGTCGCCGATCTCGTAGGTCTTGCGGCCGACGGTGAGTTCTTCGGGCTTGAAGGTGCGCAGCGGCTGGTCGCGCAGCAGTTCCTGTGCGACCACGGCGCCGATCTGCTGCAGGCGCTCGGCGTCGCGTCCGCTCAGGCCCTGCAGCTCGATCCGGTCGGCCTGCGGCCGGTCGAGCCGCACGGCGCGCGCCGCCGCATCGTACTTGAGCGCGCTGCTGACCGAGACCACGCCTTCCACCGAGGAAGGCCGCAGCAGCGGACTGGCGATCGAGAGCACCGCCGTGATCGCCGCCCGGTTGCTGCGGGCGTCGAGCGACAGCTGCGGGTCGCGCAGCGCGACCGTGAAGACCTCGGCATAGCGCTGCTGGACCGGGAATCGCTTCGCGATCTGGGCCTGCAGTTCCGCGCGGCTGGCCGTGTATTCGCTGGTGAAGAAGTTGAAGCCGGCCAGCGCGGCCAGCGGTGCGGGCAGTGCGGCGGCGCCCAGCAGGGCGCGCAGCAGCCGTCGGCGGGAATTGGGCGAGCGGAAGGGCATACCGCTCGGAGCTTGCCACAGACCGGGGGGTTCCCGGCCGCCCGGGTTCAATCGTGCAACGATGAAAGAAACTGTTGCAGTTCCGGCGTCTTCGGGCTGCCGAACAGTTCGCCCGGCGGTCCCATCTCGTGCACCCGGCCCTGGTGCATGAAGATCACGCGGTCGCTGACCTTGCGCGCGAAGCTCATCTCATGGGTCACCATCAGCAATGTCATGCCCTCGACCGCCAGCGATTCCACCACCCGCAGCACTTCGCCGACGAGCTCGGGGTCGAGCGCCGAGGTGATCTCGTCGCACAGCAGCACCGCCGGCTCCATCGCCAGCGCGCGGGCGATCGCCACGCGCTGCTGCTGGCCGCCCGAGAGCTGGTCGGGCATGGCGTCGAACTTCTCGGCCAGGCCGACGCGCGCCAGCAGCTTGCGCGCCTGGGAGGCGGCCTCGACGCTGCTGCGCTTCTTGACCAGGGTCGGCGCCAGCATCACGTTGCGCCCGACCGTCAGGTGCGGGAACAGGTTGAAGCTCTGGAAGATCATGCCGACATGCTGGCGCAGCTCGCGCATCGCCATCGCGCTCTCGTGCAGCAGTGGCTTGCCGTCGACCGTGAGCGAACCCTCCTGGAAGACCTCGAGGCCGTTGATGCAGCGCAGGAGCGTGCTCTTGCCCGAGCCGCTCTTGCCGATGATGGCGATCACCTCGCCGCGCTTGACTTCGAGGTCGATGCCCTTGAGCACCTCGTTGCTGCCATAGGACTTGCGCAGCGCCGTGATGCGCACGATGGGTGCGGCGGACGGCCGGGCCGCGGATTCGGCTTCGGAGGCGGGGGCTTCAGCGACGAGCGACATTGATCTTCCTCTCGAGGTTCTTGGCGTACAGGCTCACGGGAAAGCACAGCACGAAATAAAGCAGGGCGACGCAACTGAACACCACGAAGGGCTTGAAGGTGGCGTTCGAGATCATGCTGCCGGCCTTGGTGAGCTCGATGAAGCCGATCACCGAGGCCAGCGCCGTGCCCTTGATCACCTGCACCAGGAAGCCGACCGTGGGCGCCACCGCGATGCGGGTGGCCTGCGGCAGGATCACGTGGCGCATCTGCTCGCCGAAGCTCAGCGCGAGGCTGCCCGAGGCTTCCCACTGGCCCTTGGGAATCGAGGCCACGCAGCCGCGCCAGATCTCGGTCAGGAAGGCGCTGGTGTAGAGCGTGAGCGCCACCGAGGCCGCGGTCCAGGCCGAGACGTCGACGCCGAAGAGGGCGATTCCGAAGTAGGCCAGGAACAGCTGCATCAGCAGCGGCGTGCCCTGGAACACCTGCACGTAGAGCCCGATCAGCCGGTCGACCACCGGTCCGCCCGACAGCCGCGCGAACAGCAGCAGGCCGCCGACCACGCCGCCGCCGACGAAGGCGATCAACGACAGCACCACCGTCCAGCGCAGCGCCAGCAGCAGATTGCGGAGAATGTCCCAGAGGGAGAAGTCGGTCATGGGCGCCTCACCGTCCGAAGAAGTACTTGGGGCCGGCCCAGTTCAGCAGGCGCCGTGCGCCCACCGACAGGGCCAGGTAGATCACCGTGGCGACGATGAAGGCCTCGAAGGCGCGGAAGTTGCGGCTCTGGATCAGGTTGGCGGCGTAGCTCAGTTCCTCGGTCGAGATCTGGCTGCACACGGCCGAGCCCAGCATCACGATGATGATCTGGCTCACCATCGCGGGCCAGACCTTCTTCATCGCCGGCGGCAGCACCACGCGCGTGAACACCTGCACCTTGTTGAGCGCCAGGCTCACGGCGGCCTCGATCTGGCCGCGCGGCGTGGCCTCGATGCCGGCGCGGATGATCTCGGTCGCGTAGGCGCCGAGGTTCATCACCATCGCGATCACCGACGCCACTTCGGGCGACAGCTTGAAGCCGGCCGCCGGCAGCCCGAAGAAGATGAAGAACAGCTGCACGATGAAGGGCGTGTTGCGGATCAGCTCCACATAGCTGCCGACCACCCAGCGCAGCCAGGTCGGGCCGCTGGCGCGGGCCCAGGCGCAGGCCACGCCGACCACCATGCCGATCACGGTCGCGACGGCCGTGAGTCCCAGCGTCCAGAGCACGCCCCTGGCCAGCAGGGGCCATTGGCCGAGGACGGCGCCGAAGTCGAATTCGATGTTCATGGCGGGCCTAGTCCGCCGCCGGGCCGCCCCAAGGCGGGCAGCGCCCCCCTGGGGGGCAGCGACGACACGCAGTGCGGAGCGTGGGGGCTCCGTCCGCCGCCGGGCCGCCCCAAGGCGGACTGGACCCCTTCGGGGGGCGTCGAGTACACGAAGTGACGAGCATGGGGGCCTCGTCCTTTCAGACCGGCAGGTCGCCGGCCGGGCGGCCCAGCCACTTCTTCGCCATGGCGTCGAGCGTGCCGTCCTTCTTGGCGTTGGCGATGATCTCGTTGACCTTGGCCTTCAGCGGGTCCTCGCCCTTGGCGATGCCGACGAAGCAGGGGCTGTCCTTGAGCAGCAGCTTGTACTCGGCGCCGAGCTGCGGATTCTTCTGCATCATGTCGCCGGCGACCGCGGCGCTGGTGGCCAGGGTCTGGGTCTGGCCGGCCACGAAGGCGGCGATGGTGGCGTTGTTGTCCTCGAAGCGCTTGTACTCGAGGCTGGCCGGTGCGACCTTGGCGAGTTCCTGGTCCTCCATCGCGCCGCGCGTCACGGCCACGGTCTTGCCGCCCATGTCGGCGAAGCTCTTGATGTTGACGCTCTTCGCAGCGTAGACCGCCTGGAAGAAGGGCGCATAGGCCGACGAGAAGTCGATCACCTTCTCGCGCTCGGCGTTCTTGCCCAGCGTGGAGATCACGAGGTCGGCCTTGCGGGTCTGCAGGTAGGGGATGCGGTTGGCGCTGGTGACCGGCACCAGCTCGACCTTGACGCCGAGCTTGCTGGCGATCAGCTGCGCCATCTCGACGTCCAGGCCCTGCGGCGTCATCGTCTTGTCGACCGAGCCGTAGGGCGGGTAGTCGGTCGGCACCGCGATCTTGATGAGCTTGGCCTTCATCACGTTGTCGAGCGCGCTCTGGGCGTGCGAGACGCCAGTGGCGAACAGGGCGGCCGCGGCCAGGGCGAGCGCGAAAGTGCGCTTGGTTTGCTTCATAACAGGGCTCCTAGGTAGGTCGATGAATCGTCGGGTGAAGGGTCGGATGCGGCCGCCTTCCGGCCCCTCCTGGAAGGGCCGGTACGCAAGAGCTGTGCCTCGCCTCTGGGGTCGGCGGCCGTGCCCTGGATCGGTGCCAGTGCGTCCCGCAACTGGGCCAGCGGGTCGGTCGGTGTCTGCACGCGCAGCGCCGATTGCACGGTGCCGATGTGCTCGCTCATCAGGGTCTCGGCGGCCGCGATGTCGCCGCGCTCGAGGGCGGCCACGATGCGCACGTGGTCCTCGCAGGACTGCGCCGCGTCGTGCGAGGACTGGTAGAGCATCGCGATCAGCGTGGTGCGGGCCGTGAAGTCGCGCAGCGTGTCGGCCAAGAGCGAGTTGCCCAGGCATTCGGCCAGGCAGACGTGGAAGTCGCCGAGCAGGTAGCTGCGGTTGCCGATGTCGCTGTCCTTCAGCGCGGCCTTCTCGCGCTTGAGGTGCGCCTTGAGTGCGCGCAGGGCGTCGCGGTCGATGGCGCCGGCGCTGCGGATCAGGCCCGACTCGATCACGCGCCGCGCCTCGAAGGCTTCGCGTGCCTCGTCCTGCGACGGCTCGATCACGAACCAGCCGCGGCGTGCGCTCACGGTCACGATGCCGCGCGCCGCCAGCCGGGTCAGCGCCTCGCGCACGATGGTGCGGCTGCAGTCGAACAGCATCGCGAGCTGCTGCTCGCCCAGGCGGGCGCCGGGCGCGAGCTTCTGCGCCATCACCGCTTCGACGATGCGTGCACTGATTTCGGGAGCGCTGATGGACATGATGCTGCATACCAGCAGCTTTCATGCCTGCTTGTATGCAAGCCTGAGCCCCGCAACGGTGCGTTGCCCGGGGCGTCAGCGGCCGAAAAAAAGGCCCGCACGAGGCGGGCCTAACCTTGATTGCACTTGCAGCAATGAATGAACAGCCCGATTTTCGCGCTGTCCGGCGCTTTCGGGTGTGGGAAATTCGTCGAATCGGGGTTGTTACCTAGAGCCCCATCAACGCCGAGATCTTCCGGGCCACGGACTTCGGGGGGGCGGCCGCCGGAGCCTTCTCGACCGGCGGCGGCATGCGGCGGGCCGCCAGGGACTCCAGGGCCTGGGCGACCCGGTTCGACGACGGGTCATCGGTCCTTCGCCTCCACGCGGCGGCGACCTGAAGCAGCTCCCAGGGGCTCAGCGGCCGTGGCGGCGGCCGCTCCGGGTCGAGGGGCGGTCCGCCATGGTGCGAGGAGCCTTCGGGCGGCAGGCGGAACCGGCGTTGCCCGAACAGGCCGTCGGGCGCGGGCCGACGGGAAAAATAAAGGTGATCCATGTAAGTCATTTTGGCTACTTTCTCGAGCGCCCGACAGCCTCCGAAAGATGTAGGGTCAGTCCAATCTGGCGCCCGAGGCCTTCACCGCCTTGTCCCATCGCGGTGTTTCCGCGGCCAGGAAGCGGGCGAAATCCTCGCTGCCCAGGTAGGCCGGGTCGGCGCCCTGGCTCACCATGCGCTCGCGCACCTCGGGACTGGCCAGCACCTGCTTGAACGCATCGCTGAGCTTGGCGACCACGTCCTTCGGGGTGCCCGCGGGCGCCAGAAAGCCGTAGAAGCCCACCACCTCGAAACCCTTGATGCCGGATTCGATCACGGTCGGCACGTCGGGCAAGGCCGGGTTGCGCGCCGCGCTGGTCACCGCCAGCGCACGCACCTTGCCCTGCTTGTGGTAGTTGGCTGCCTGCGGGATCGATTCGGCCATGAACTGCACTTGCCCGCCCATCAGGTCGGTGAAGGCCGGCGCGCTGCCGCGGTAGGGGATGTGGACCATGAAGATACCGGTGGCGCTCTTGAACATCTCGGGCACCAGGTGGCTGATGCCGCCGTTGCCGGCCGAGCCGTAGTTGATCTGTCCCGGCCGGGCACGGGCGTAGTCGACGAACTGCCGCAGATCCTGAACCGGCAGCTTGGGCGTCACCAGCAGCGCGAGCGGCTGCATCGCGGTGCGCGCGATCGGCGTGAAGTCGCGCAGCGTGTTGTAGGGCAGCTTGGCGTACAGCGCGCCGTTGATCACCGCCACGCCGGTGTTGGCCAGCATCAGCGTGTAGCCGTCGGGCGCGCTCTTGGCCACCGCCTCGGCGCCGACCGAGCCGCCGGCGCCCGGCTTGTAGTCGACGATGATCGGCTGGCCCAGCACCGCCTGCAGCCGGTCGGTGAGCAGGCGCGCATGCTGGTCGAGCGGGCCCCCGGCCGGGAAGCCGATGACGACCTTGATGGGCTTGTCCGGAAATGCAGCCACGGCGGCGGCCGAAACCGACAGCCACAGCAGCGCGGCGATGCCTTTGCGGGCGATGTTCATGGGTGTCTCCTCGTTGTGAGGAGATCATAAACAGCGCCCGGCGTCCGCCTCGTCAGGGCTTGAGGGTGGCCTTGAACGTGATCTCGGGCACGCTGGCCAGCGCCTTCGACAGCGGGCAGCCTTCCTTGGCGCCGGTCGCCAGCTGCTGGAACTTCGCCTCGTCGATGCCGGGCACCACCGCCTCGAGCTCGAGCTGGATGCGGTCGATCTTGAAGCCCGGGCCGTCCTTGGCCAGCCGGACCGCGGCCTTGGTGTCGATCGAGGTCGCCGTCAGGCCGGCGCCCTCGAGCGCGAAGGCGAAGGCCATCGTGAGGCAACCGGCGTGTGCCGCGCCCAGGATCTCCTCCGGGTTGGTGCCCCGCTTGTCGTCCTCGAAGCGGCTGGCGAAGCCGTAGGGGTAGTCCTTGAGCGACCCGGTTTCGGTGCTGATCAGGCCCTTGCCGGTCTTGCCGGCGCCTTCCCAGTGAACGCTCGCGTGCTTGTCTGCTGGCATGGAAGCTCCTCGTCGAAAGGGGTTGAGAGTCCGCTTTTTTACGGCAGATCGGGCGCCGCGTCTGTCGGTCAATGGCGGTAGCGGAGCGTGGCCCCTGCCTGGGCGTCGAGTCGCCCAGGCGACGACCGTGGGGGCTTCCCCGATGCGGGAGGCGTCTGGAGCGTCGTAGGCTCTCACGCTCTCTGGAGACTGTATGGATCGCCCGCATTACAAGTTCTGGCCCCAGCGCCTGCCCCGTTCGATCACCGTGCCCGCGACCTCGCTGTGGCACAACCTCGCGGTCAATGCCGCGCGCTACCCGCGCAAGCCCGCGCTGGTCTTTTTCGGCAGCGAGATCAGCTACGCCGAGTTCGCGGCGCAGGCCGAGCGGCTCGCCGGCACCCTGCATGCCCTGGGCGTGCAGCGCGGCGACCGCGTGATCCTCGACATGCAGAACTGCCCGCAGCTGGTGATCGCCCATTTCGCGATCCTGCGCGCCAATGCGGTCGTGGTGCCGGTCAATCCGATGAACCGTGCCGAGGAGCTCAAGCACTACATCACCGACCCCGACGCGAAGTTCGCGATCACCACCGGCGACCTGGCGCCCGAGCTGGCCAAGGCCAGCAACGCGCTCGATCCCAAGGACCGGCTGGCGCACCTGATCGTCACCCAGTTCACCGACACCTTCGACCCCGAGGTCACGGGCGACGAGGCCCCGGCGCCGGCCTGGCGCGACTGGCTGCTGACGCAGCATCCGCTGCCGACCCTGGAAGGCGGTGCCGTGATGCGCTGGACCGACGCGCTCGGCGCCGGCCATGCGCCGCCCGAACACGTGGTGGGCGCCGACGACATGGCGCTGCTGCCCTACACCAGCGGCACCACCGGCCTGCCCAAGGGCTGCATCCACCATCATTCGAGCCTGATGCACAACGCCTGCGCCAGCCAGCTGTGGGGCCTGGGGTCGCCCGAGGTGGTGGTGCTGGCCGTGGTGCCGATGTTCCACATTACCGGCGTGGTCAGCATGATGCACACGACGGTGCTGATCGGCGGCACGCTGGTCATCATGCCGCGCTGGGACCGCGACGTGGCCGGGCGCCTGATCTCGCGCCGCAAGGTCACGAGCTGGACCAACATCCCGACCATGGTCATCGACCTGATGGCCAGCCCCAATTTCGCCCACTACGACCTGAGCAGCCTGGTCTACATCGGCGGTGGCGGCGCCGCGATGCCGCAGGCCGTGGCGCAGCGCCTGCTGGAGCAGTTCGGCCTCAAGTACCAGGAGGGCTACGGCCTCACCGAGACCGCCGCGCCCTCGCACGCCAATCCGTTCGAGAACCCCAAGCAGCAGTGCCTGGGCATCCCCTACATGAGCACCGACGCGCGCGTGGTCGACCCCGACACGCTGCAGGAAATGCCTGTCGGCGAATCGGGCGAGATCATCATCCACGGCCCCGAGGTGTTCCAGGGCTACTGGAAGCGGCCCGACGCCACGGCCGCGGCCTTCGTCGAATTCGAGGGCAAGCGCTTCTTCCGCTCCGGCGACATGGGCCGCATGGACGAGGACGGCTACTTCTTCATGACCGACCGCCTCAAGCGCATGATCAACGCGAGCGGCTTCAAGGTCTGGCCGGCCGAGGTCGAGCTGCTGATGTTCCGCCATCCGGCGATCCAGGAAGCCTGCGTGATCGGCATCAAGGACGCCTACCGTGGCGAGTCGGTCAAGGCGGTGGTGGTGCTGCGCCCGACCCACAAGGACACGACCGAGCAGCAGATCATCGACTGGTGCCGCGAGAACATGGCGGTCTACAAGGTTCCGCGCGTGGTGCAGTTCGTCGACGCGCTGCCCAAGAGCGGCAGCGGCAAGGTGATGTGGCGGCTGCTGCAGGAGGCCGAGAGCGGCGGCTAGCCTCGGCGGCTCAGCGGGTCACGTGAACCCCCGGCCGCTGCCCCGCGTTCCACTGGCCGTCGAGGGCCCGCTCGATCTGGGCCGCGAGCTGAAGCAGCAAGCCGTCGTTGGCCTGGCGCGCCTGCGCCTGGATGCCGAGCGGCAAGCCGTTCTCCTGCGTTGCCATCGGCAGCGAGATACCGGGCATGCCGCAGAGGTTGGCCAGCGGGGTGTAGGCGAAGTTCTTCCAGAGGTTGGCGAACCAGTCGTGCACCGAAGGGTTGGTGCTGGTCGTGAGGTATTGCGTCGTCCCGACCCTGGGCGTGGGCAGCGCGGTGACCGGCGTCAGGATGATGTCCCAGTCCTCGAAGAAGCGGCCGAAGGCGCGCGAGGTGCTGTTGAACACGGCCTGCATCTTCGAGCGCTCGGTGTACGAAGTGTGCAGGCCGGCTTCCCAGATCTTGATGTTGATCGGCTCCAGCAGCTCGGCCGGCGGGCGTTCGTAGCCCAGGCGGGCGATCTGGCCGGCGATGACCTGTGCGAAGTTGCTGATGTAGCAGGTGGTCTGGGCAGCGAAGGCGGCCCGGAAATCCACCTCGGGCAGCGCCCATTCCACGTGGTGGCCGAGGCCTTCGAGGAAGCGGCCGACGCGCGCCAGTTCAGCCACGAAGTGCGGCGTGGCACGGAAGTCGCCCCACTCGTGCGACAGCGCGATGCGCAGCCGGCCGGGATCGCGCTGGATGAGTTCGCGGTAGGGCTCGGCGGGTGTCCAGAAAGGCATGAATTCGCCCGGCGCGCCACCGCGGCAGTGGTCGACGAAGGCCGCTGTGTCGCGCACCGTGCGGCTGTGGCAGCCCTGGATCGAGACCAGGCCGCTGAGGTCGGACAAGCCCGGCGCCAGCGAGAACACGCCACGCGACACCTTCAGGCCGATGTTGCCGTTGACCCCGGCAGGGATGCGGATGGAGCCGCCGCCGTCGGTGGCGTGGGACAGCGGCAGCACGCCGGCCGCAACCGCCGCCGCCGTGCCGGCCGAGGAGCCGCAGGTCGTGTAGTCGAGGTTCCAGGGGTTGCGCGTGACATAGAGCGCGTTCTCGGCCGAACTGCAGACGCCGAACTCGGGCGTGGTGCTGCGCCCGATGATGTTCAGGCCCGCCTTGCGGATCTGTCCGGTGAGGAAGCTGTCCTCGGCCGGGCGATGGCCCTGCATCAGCATCGAGCCGAACTCCTGCAGCCGGCCCTTGAGCGTCGGCCCCAGGTCCTTCATGAGGTAGGGCACGCCGGCGAACGCGCCGCCGGGGTCCATGCCGTCCTTCAGCGGGTCGGCCACCACGTCGTCGAAGACCTCGACCACGGCGCTCAGCGACGGGTTGGTCTTCGCGATGGCGGCCGCGGCCTGGGCCGCCAGTTCGGCCGCCGATACCTCGCCCTTGCGGACCCGTTCGGCCAGGGCCACGGCATCGTGGTCGGCCCATTCATCCCAGCGCATTGCCAGCGTCATCTCGAGTTCTCCATTTCAGTAAATAAATGCGGCGCACCTTTGACGTGCCGCGGTTGTCGATTCATTCTTCCACCGCGCTTTCGCCCGGCCAGCGCAGCGAGGCCCTTTCGGGGAACACCGCGGAACCGGCTTCGCCGGGCCGCCGGTGTTGCCCCCGGCGAGGGGGTGGGCGGCTACACGAAGTGAGCCAACCTGGGGGAGATCTCATCTACGGCCAGCCGAAGCCAACTCTCAGCAGCATCAGCGTACCCGTGCCGACCAGGATCGTCCCGGTCACATCGTTGCGGCGCAGCAGGGAGCAGACCAAGGCCGCGGCGACCGCGAACAGCCGTGCGTCGCGCCAGTCGGCCAGCAGGTGGCCGTGGCTCAGGAACACATCCGGCACCACCATCGCCAGCAAGGCCGCGACCGGCGCATGCCGGAGTCCGCGCCACAACCAGCCGGGCAGCTTCGGCTCGCTGTCCGGAAGCAGGAAGAAGCTGCGTGTGAGCACGGTCACCCCCACCAGGGCCAGCACGGCCAGCCAGGCGTGCATCTCGCGGCCTGCGTGCATCACGCTGCTGCGCTCCATCGGCGGTCGGCCCAGAGGCCGGCCACGAAGGCCGTGGCAATGGCCGCGACCACGTTGAGTCCCATCGGCCACGAGGCGGTGGCCAGCGCGACGGCGCCCGCGGCCAGCGCCGAGCATCGCACCGCCCGGTCGCTGAGCATCGGCAGCGCCAGCGCGAGCAGGGCCAGCACGCCGATGAAGCGAAGTCCCCAGGCGGCCGGGATGGCATCGGCCAGGAAGATGCCGGCGAGCGACGCGACGTGCCAGGCCGCCCAGTTGGTCAGCGCCAGACCGAGGAAGTAGCCCTGCTGCACCGGCGTCGCGCGGCCCGCCGGCGACGGCTCCGGGTGGCGCTGCACGAACTGCGCATAGACCGGGTCGCCCGCCAGGTAGGACAGCAGCAGGCGCAGCGATCGCCGGTGGCGGCCGAAGTAGCGGCGCCAGTTCACGCTGAAGACGACGAAGCGCAGGTTGAGCACGCAGGCAGTGGCGACGATGATCCACAAGGGCGCGCCGGCTGCGATCAGCGGCAGGCAGGCCAGTTGCGATGCACTGGCGAACACCAGCAGCGACATCGCGAGGACCAGGCCCAGGCCAACGCCGCTCTTGGCCATCGCCACGCCCGCGACCAGGCCCATGGCCACGGTGCCGAGCGCGGCGCCGGCGATGTCGCGACGGCCTTGCCCAAAGGCGGCGCGCCACCCTGGATCCTCGAGCGACGCGCGCCAGGCGCGCCGTCGGTCCCTCGTGTCCGGGTCCGGCTTCGGCATCAGGCCGCCGCGAGCAGGGGCCGGTTCGCGAGTTCGGCTCGCGGCGCGGCGGCCAGCAGCTGGCGCGTGTAGTCGTGGGCCGGGGCGCCGAAGACCTGGCCGGTCGGCCCCTGCTCGACGATGCGGCCCCGGCTCATCACGATCACCCGATCGCACAGTTGGGCGGCCACGCGCAGGTCGTGCGTGATGAAGAGGATGCCCAGCCCGAGGTCGCGCTGGATCTCGCGCAGCAGGTCGAGGATCTGCGCCTGGACCGAGACGTCGAGCGCCGACACGGCCTCGTCGGCCACCAGCACCTGCGGCTGGCAGGCGATGGCGCGCGCGATTGCCAGGCGCTGGCGCTGGCCGCCCGAGAACTGGTGCGGGTAGCGGTCGAGCGCGGTGCGCGGCAGCTGGATGCGGTCCATCAGCTCTTCCGCGCTGCGGCGCGCGTGGCGCTTGCCCATGCCGAAGTTCATCGCCCCCTCGATCATCGAGGAGCCCACGGTGCGGCGCGGATTGAGCGAGCGGTTGGGGTCCTGGAACACGACCTGCACCCGCGAGCGCAGGGGGCGCAGCCGGCCTTCGGGCAGCGTGTTCACCTCGGCGTCGCCCCAGCGGATGCTGCCTTCGCTGGGCGCGATGAGCCGGATCATGCAGCGCGCGAAGGTGGACTTGCCGGAGCCGGATTCGCCCACCACGCCGACGGTCTCGCCGCGGTGCACCGCCACGCTGGCGTCCTGCAGCGCGGTGTTGTGCTTCGCGCGGCCCATCCAGTCGCGCCGGGTGTAGGTCTTGCCGACGCCGCTTCCGGCGAGCAGCGCCTTGCCGCCGGGCAGCGCACGCGCGGGCGGCGGCGTCATGCCCGGCACGGCGTCCAGCAGCGCGCGCGTGTAGGCCGCGCGCGGGCAGCGCAGCACCTGCTCGCGCGGGCCCTGCTCGACCAGCGCGCCGCGGTGCATCACCAGCACCTCGTCGGCGATCTCGGCCACCACGCCCATGTCGTGCGTGATGAAGAGCACCGCGCTGCCTTGCTCGGCCTGCAGTTCGGCGATGAGCCTGAGGATCTCGGCCTGCGTGGTGACGTCGAGCGCGGTGGTCGGCTCGTCGCAGATCAGCAGCCGCGGCTTGAGGATGATGGCCATCGCGATCACGATCCGCTGCCGCTGGCCGCCCGACAGCTGGTGCGGGTAGCTGGCATGGATGCGCGCCGGGTCGGGCAGCCGCACGCGTTCGAAGGTCGCGAGGATCTTCGCCTTGCGTTCGGCCGCACTCCACGGCGTGTGGGTGCGCAGCAGCTCGTCGACCTGCTCGCCGCAGCTCAGCACCGGATTGAGCGCGGTCATGGGCTCCTGGAACACCATGCCCATGCCGGTGCCGCGCAACTGGCGCAGCCGCTTCTCGGAGACGAAGCGGCCCTGGTCGAGCAAGGTCTCGCCGGCCAGGATCACCTGCCCGGCCGCGACGCTCAGTCCCTTGGCGAGCTGGCCCATCACGGTGGTGGCAAGCACCGACTTGCCGGAGCCGGACTCGCCCACGACGCAGAGGGTCCGGCCGGCCTCGATGCGCAGGTCCAGGCCTTCGATGGCGTTCGGGCGGTCGGCGTCCGAGGGCAGTGCGACCTGCAGGCCGCGCACTTCGAGGACGGCGGCGGAACGGTTGGAATCAGTCATGGATCGAAGCCTCAGACGCGTTTGGAGAACTTGGGGTCGAGCACGTCGCGCAGGCCGTCGCCGAGCATGTTGATCGCCAGCACCGTGGGCACCAGGAACAGCGCCGGGAACAGCACGTTGCCCGGGCTCTGCGAGAACTGCACGCGGCCTTCGGCCATGATGTTTCCCCAGGTCGGCACGTCCGAGGGCAGGCCGAGGCCGAGGAAGCTCAGGATGGCTTCGGTGAGCACGGCCGAGGCCGCGATGAATGTCCCCTGCACGATCAGCGGCGCCAGCGCGTTCGGCAGGATGTCGCGCCACAGGATCATGGCGTTTGCCGTGGCCAGGGCCCGCGCGGCTTCCACGAAGGGTTCGTCGCGCAGGCTCATGACCAGCGCCCGGACCAGCCGCGTGACGCGCGGCACCTCGGGCACGGCGATGGCCAGGATCACGGTCGGCAGGCTGGCGCCCAGCACCGCCACCAGCGTGATCGCGAGCAACACGGCGGGGATCGCCATGACGCCGTCCATCACGCGCATCAGCACCGCGTCGACCGCGCGGAAGTAGCCCGCCAGCATGCCCAGCAGGCAGCCGAAGGCGATCGCGACGAAGGCCGTGAAGAGGCCCACCGTCAGCGAGATGCGGGTGCCGTACAGCACGCGGCTCCAGATGTCGCGGCCGACGCTGTCGCTGCCCATCCAGAAGGTGTGGGCGAATTGCGCGCCGTCGGGCATCGTCACCTGCCCGGCGGTGCCGGCGTCGACCGAGATGAAGGCCGGGTCCATCGCCGACGGATCGAAGGTGCCGAGCCAGGGCGCCAGGATGCCCAG
The DNA here is from genome assembly GCF_056402355.1 of Variovorax sp. P4_B11. NCBI lineage: Bacteria > Pseudomonadati > Pseudomonadota > Betaproteobacteria > Burkholderiales > Comamonadaceae > Variovorax > Variovorax sp. P4_B11. The sequence continues at coordinate 40,565 of NZ_JBFUHO010000042.1, read as the reverse complement.
CAGCGCCAGCACCACCAGCACCACGATGCCACCGCGCACGGCGCTGTTGCGCCAGAGTTTTTTCAGGGTGCTCATGATCAGTAGCGGATCCGCGGATCGAGAAAGAGGTAGCTCAGGTCGACCAGCAGGTTGACCGTGACGTAGACCACCGCGAAGAACAGCACCACGCCTTGCAGCACCGGAAAGTCGCGGTTCAGCACCGCGTCGACCGTCAGCTGGCCGAGGCCGGGAATCGCGAACACGGTCTCGGTGACCACCACGCCGCCGAGCAGCAAGGCCGCGCTGACGCCGATCACCGTGACCACCGGCACGGCGGCGTTGCGCAGCGCGTGGTGCTTGAGCACCTCGAGCTCGGTGATGCCCTTGGCGCGGGCGGTGCGGATGAAGTCCTCGGTCAGCGCTTCGCTCACCGCCGCACGCGTCACGCGCGACAGCAGCGCCACGTAGGTGATCGCCAGCGTGAGGCAGGGCAGCACGAGCTGGTGGAACCAGGGGCCCACGCCGTCGGCGATGCGCCGGTAGCCCTGCACCGGAAACCACTGCAGCTTCATCGCCAGCAGGTAGATCAGGACGTAGCCGACCACGAACACCGGCACCGAGAAGCCGGCCACCGAGAAGGCCATCACGGCCTTGTCGAGCCAGCCGCCCATGCGCCATGCGGCCAGCGTGCCGAGCGGAAGCGCGATCGCCACGGCCAGCAGCAGGGTGCCGCCGGCCAGCGACAGCGTCGGCTCCATCCGCTGGCCGATCAGTTCGAGCACCGGCTTGTTCAGGAAGAAGGAGAAGCCCAGGTCGCCGTGCAGCACGCCGCCGGCCCAGATCGCGAACTGGGCCCACAGCGGCTGGGTCAGCCCGAGCTGCGCGCGGATGCGGTCCAGGTCTTCGTTGGTGGCGCTGTTGCCGCCGATGACGGCCGCCGGGTCGCCGGGCGTGAGGCGCACGATCATGAAGATCGCGATGGCCACGACCAGCAGCACGGGAAGGGTGGCGAGCAGGCGCTTGCCGAGAAAGGTCAGCATGGGAGGACTCCGGGAGAATGCGCGAGGGGGCGGCGACGCGGTCGCCGCCGCCCGCGGCCTATTGCTTCTTGATGTTCCAGTACACCTGCGCGCCTGCCGGGATCAGGCCGTCGACGTTCTTGCGCACCGCGGCGGGCTGGTTGTACTGGCCGACCGGCACATGGGTTCCGGTCTCGAAGGCACGCAGCTGGGCCGCCTGTGCCAGCTTCTTCTTCTCGGCATCGGTCTTGGCCTGCGTGAACTGGACCTTGATCTCCTCGAGCTTCGGGTCGTTCTGCCAGCCGAACCAGCCCTTGTCGCCGGTGGCATTCATCATCGCCATCGTGATCGGGTTCAGGATGTCCGAGGCGGTCCAGGAGGTCATGAACGCGCTCCAGCCGCCGGCTGCGGGTGCGTCCTTCTTGGCGCGGCGCGCCACCAGCGTCGACCAGTCCATCGACTGCATGTCGACCTTGAAGCCGGCCTGCTCGAGCTGCTGCTTGGCCACCAGCGGCAGCTTGCCGATGGTCGGGTTGTCGGTCGGGCGCATCAGGACCACGGGTTCGCCCTTGTAGCCGGCCTCCTGCAGCAGCGCCTTGGCCTTCTGCGGATCGGCGATGCCCGTGTAGTCGCCGGTCTGTTCCGACTCGAAGGGCGTGCCGCAGGGGAACATGCTCTTGCAGTAGCGGGTGAGGCCGGGCGTGCCGACCTGCGTGCGCAGGAAGGCCTCCTGGCCCAGCGCGAGCATCGCGGCGTGCCGCACCTTGTCGTTGTCGAACGGCGGCTGCAGGAAGTTGAAGCGCAGGATGAACTGGTTGCCGGCCGGCTGGGCGTCGACCAGCTTGATGTCGGGATGGGTGCGCAGCGTCGCGTACTGCTCGAAGGCCGGCTGCTCGAGGATGTCGGCCTCGCCGTTCAGCAGCGCATTCATCTGGGTCTGCGCGTCGCGGATGATGAGCCACTCGACGCGGTCCACGTACACGTTCTTGCCGCCGGCGGTCCCCGACGGGGTCTCGGCGCGCGGCTTGTAGCGCGCGTTCCTGGTGAACACCACGCGTTCGCCCGGACGGAACTCGTCGGCCTTGAAGACATAGGGGCCGGAGCCGACCGATTCCTTGATCTGCGTATCGCCCGGGGTATCGGCGACGCGCTTGGGCATGATGAACGGCACGTTGGAAGACGGCTTGCCCAGGGCTTCGAGCACCAGGCCGAAGGGCTCCTTCAGCACGATCGAGAAGGTCTTCGCATCCGGCGTCTCGTAGCGTTCGGTGTTCTTGGCCAGCTGTGCGCCGAAGGTGTCGCGGCTCGCCCAGCGCTTGATGGAGGCCACCACGTCCTCGCCGGTCACCGGCTTGCCGTCGTGGAACTCGAGGCCGTCGCGCAGCGTGAAGGTCCAGGTCCTGTTGTCGGCCGAGACCTTCCACTTGTCGACCATCTGCGGCTTGATGTGGCCTTCGAGGTCGGTGGCGAACAGCGTGTCGTAGACCATGTAGCCGAAGTTGCGCGTCACGTAGGCCGTGGTCCAGATCGGGTCGAGCACCGTGATGTTGCTGCTCGGGATGATCTTCAGCGTGCGGGTCTGGGCCAGTGCCGGCGCGATGGCCACGCCGGCCAGCAGCGCCGCGGCGCCCCACCTGGCAAAGCGGCGTGTCAAGTTTGCGGCCGGGCGGGCCTGCGGATTCGAGAAGGGCTGCAGTTGCATGTGGATTCCTGAGTGGATGGATCGCGTCTCGCCCAGGCGCATCGGCCCTGGGTTCCTCGCTGTGCCGGCATCCGGATGGCGTCTGTCGGCGAGGGCTCCATTGAGACAGGAGAGATCAAAAATGAATATATACAGTTGAGGTGTTCTGTAGTAGAACAGTGCCCGCCCATCCCCTCAGTTGGGGCCTTTCATGCACCCTGAACGTGCATCCGTCGCCGTGAGCACCATCGACCCCTCGCTCCCCACCCCCCTGGTCCGGCAGGTCTACGACGCCCTGCTGGCGCGCATCGCGTCGAATGCCATGAAGCCCGGCGAGAAGCTGCCTTCGGTGCGTGCCCTCGCGAGGGATTGCGCCGTCAGCACCATGACCGTGACCAACGCCTACCAGCGCCTGGTGGCCGAGGGCCACGTCGAGGCGCGCCGCGCCAGCGGCTACTACGTGGCCGAAGCGGAGCGGGCCGCGACGCGGCGCAAGCCCTTCCTGGGCCGCACCTCGGTCGACTCGCTGTGGCTCCTGAAGCATGTCTACGAGGACGATCGCACGCTCCTCAATGCCGGCTGCGGCTGGATTCCGCCCGAGATGCTGCATATAGACAGCGTGAAGCGCTCGCTGGCCGCGCTGGCGCGCAAGTCGTCGGCCGGGCTCGCCAACTACGGCACCCCCTACGGCTACCTGCCGCTGCGCCAGCAGATCCAGACGCTGCTGGCGCACAAGGGCATCGAGACCGCGCCGCACCAGATCGTGCTGACGCACGGCGCCTCGCAGGCCTTGGGTCTGGTGGCGCGCTGCCTGCTGCAGCCGCGCGATGTGGTGCTGGTCGACGAGCCGAGTTCGACCAACCTGTTTGCAATGCTGCGCTCGCTCGACCTGAAGCTGGTCGGCGTGCAGCGCACCGTGAACGGCCCGGATGTCGCCGCGCTGCAGTCGCTGGCCCAGCGCCACGGCGCCAAGGCCTTCTTCACCACCACCAACCTGCACAACCCGACCGGCAGCCAGTGCACGCCCGCCGTGGCCTACCAGATGCTGCGGCTGGCCGAGCAGCTGGACTTCCGCATCGTCGACAACGACGTGATGTCGGGCCTGGAGCCGCCCGGTGCGATCAGCCTCGCCAGCCTCGACCGGCTCAAGCGCGTGATCCACGTCGGCAGCTTCTCGAAGACGGTGTCGCCGAGCCTGCGCGTGGGCTTCGTGGCGTCCAACGAGGAGTTCACCGAGAAGCTGATCTTCCAGAAGATGGTCAACAGCCTCACGACCTCCGAGCTCAGCGAGAAGCTGCTGTACGGCGTGCTGGTCGAGGGGCGCTTCCGCAGCCATCTCGCGCAGCTTGCGCAACGGCTTCGCGCCGCCCAGAACGCCGTCTGCGACGGGCTCGAGGCGGCCGGCATGCAGTTGTTCATGCGGCCGGCGGGCGGGCTGTTCCTGTGGGCGCGATTCGAGCGCAGCGACGTCGACATGCGCGCACTGGCGCAGCGCGCGATCGGGGAGGGCTTCCTGCTCGCGCCGGGCGATCTGTTCAGCACCGACGTGCGGCCCACGCCGTGGCTGCGCTTCAACGTCGGCTATTCGGACGACCCGAAGCTCTATCGTTTCCTCGCGCTGGAGGCGAGAAGGCAGCGCAAGGCCCAGGGCCTCTAGAGGCTCTGGCGCTAGTCGAATTCGACCTCGGCCTCGATCTCGACCGGAATGTTGAAGGGCAGTTCGGCCATGCCGACCGCGCTGCGGGCGTGGGCGCCGGCCTCGGGCCCGTAGAGCGCGAGGATCAGCGTCGAGAAGCCGTTGATCACCTCCGGCATGCGCATGAAGCCCGGCGCGGCGTTGACCATGCCGAACACCCGCACCCAGGCCGTGATGCGGTCGAGGTCGCCGAGGGCGCGCTGCAGGCTGGCGAGGATGGCCAGGCCGGTCAGCTGCGCGGCCTGGAATCCCTGCTCGACCGTCAGCGCCTGCCCGAGCTTGCCCAGCGGCTCGGCGAAGTTGCCGTTCGCGGCGAGCGGTCCGTGGCCGGAGATCAGCGCCCGCCGGCCCAGCAGGCGCACCGGAGGGAAGGGCAGCAGCACGCCGGGCGGCGGCGTCACGGGCGGCGGCAGCGCCAGGCCCATGTCCTGGAGTTTCTGTTCGATGCGTGTCATTCGGTCTTCTCCTTGGCGCGGACGTCGGCCACCACCCGCGCATGGCGCTGGAAGCTCCAGTAGGCGCTGGCCCAGTCCATCAGCACCACGAAGCGGTTGCGAAAGCCGATCAGGAAGTAGATGTGCGCGAACAGCCAGAACAGCCAGGCCAGCTTGCCCGAGAAGCGCAGCGGTCCGAAGGGGCTGCCGAGGTCGACCACGGCCGAATTTCGGCCGATGGTGGCGAGGTTGCCGTAGTCGCGGTAGCGGAAAGGCTCGGTCGGCTGGCCCGCGATGCGGCGCAGGATGTTCGAGGCCGCGGCCCGCCCCATCTGCTTGGCGCCGGGCGAGACGCCGGGGACCGGCGTCGGCTCCTTGCCCGGCTGGTGGCTCGTGGCCGCCGCGAGGTCGCCGACCACGCTGATGTCCGGTCGGCCCGGCAGGCTGAGGTCGGGCAGGACCTTGACTCGGCCGGCGCGGTCGGTCTCGGCGCCGGTGGCCGCGGCCAGCATCCGGCCGAGCGGCGAGGCGGCGACGCCGGCGGCCCAGATCACGCAGCCGCAGTCGATGCGGTGGCTGCCGAGGCCGGCGCCGCCGTCGCTGAACGGCGAGGAGATCTGCAGTCCGGTGGCGTCGATGGACGTGACGCGGGCATTCAGCCGCACCTGCACGCCGAGCTTCTGCAATTGCTCCAGGGCGCGCTGGCTCAGCGATTCGGGCATCGCCTGCAGCACGCGGGGGCCGCCCTCGATCAGCAGCACCTCGGCGCTGCTCGGGTCGATGTGGCGGAACTCGCCCTCGAGCGTGTGGCGCGCGATCTCGGCCAGCGTGCCGGCCATCTCGACGCCGGTGGGGCCGGCGCCGATCACCGCGAAGGTCAGCAGTGCGCGGCGCCGCACCGGATCGCTCTCGACCTCGGCCGCCTCGAAGCTCACCAGCACGCGGCGGCGGACCTCGAAGGCGTCGGCCAGGGTCTTGAGGCCCGGCGCCATCGGCTCCCAGGCGTCGTTGCCGAAGTAGCTGTGGGTCGACCCGGCGGCGACGATCAGGTGGTCCCAGGCCAGCTGGCTGCCGTCCGCCAGTTGCACCGTGCGGGCCGCCGGGTCGATCTGCGTGGCTTCGCCCAGCAGCGTCGTGACGTTGGGCTGCCGGCGGAACAGCAACCGGATCGGCGCCGCGATCGACGGCGCCGCCAGGCCCGCGGTCGCCACCTGGTAGAGCAGCGGCTGGAACAGGTGGTGGTTGGTCTTGTCGACGATGGTGATGTCGACATCGGCCTTCTGCAGCTTGCGTGCCGCCTCGAGGCCGCCGAAGCCGCAGCCGAGGATCAGGACCCGGGGGCGGCCGGAGGACGGTGACGTCGTCGGGGGGATGCTCATTCGGCGGATGATACGCAGGCCCTGGCAGACGCCGGCGAGTTGTGCCAAAGTGGCGCGTTCTGCCGCGCCGGCGCCCCCGGTCCGTGATCCGGCGCGAACTTGTCCTACGGCACATGCCCGCCCGCATGGGCTAAAAAGCGTTCAAGCCAAACTTGGAGACCCCATGAACCTGATCCGGCCGAAGCTGCCGGCGGCGGAGGCGTTGCGCGAGCGTTTCGAGGCCGTGCGCGCGCACAGCCTCGAACTGGCGTCGCCCCTGTCGGCCGAGGACCAGTGCATCCAGTCGATGCCCGACGCCAGCCCGACCAAATGGCATCTGGCGCACACCACCTGGTTCTTCGAGACCGTGCTGTTGCAGCCGCATGCGAGCGGCTACCAGGTGTTCGACCCGCGTTTCCACTATCTCTTCAATTCCTACTACGAAGCCCTGGGGCCGCGCCATCCGCGGCCGCAGCGCGGCTTGCTGACACGGCCGTCGCTGGAACAGGTGCACGACTTCAGGCGCCACGTCGACCAGGCGGTGCTGGCCTTGCTGGACCGCGCCGCGGAAACCGACTGGGCGACCATCGAGCCGATCCTCACGCTGGGCCTCCAGCACGAGCAGCAGCACCAGGAACTGATCGTCACCGACATCCTGCATGCGCTCTGGTGCAATCCCCTGCTGCCGGCCTATCGCGCGCCGGCCGGGCCGGCCCTGCGGCTGGCTTCGACGACGCCGCCGGTGCGCTGGCTGCCTCAGCCGGGCGGGGTGGTCGAGCTTGGCCACGGCGGGCCGGGCTTCGCCTTCGACAACGAGACGCCGAGGCACCCGGTGCTGCTGCGGCCCCATGCGATCGCGCACCGGCTCGTGAGCTGCGGCGACTACGCGCAGTTCGTCGCCGATGGCGGTTACCAGCGGCCGGAGCTCTGGCTGTCCGATGGCTGGGCTGCTGTGCAGGCGCAGGGCTGGCGCGCACCGGCCTACTGGCTGGCGCCAGACGATCCGCGCCTGGCCTGGCAAGCCGTGCCCGCCGGCTGGCAGGTGTTCGGCCTGCACGGCGTGCGTCCCCTCGAGCCGGAGGCCCCGGTGGCGCAGCTGAGTTTCTTCGAGGCTGCCGCCTATGCCGAATGGGCCGGTGCCCGGCTGCCGACCGAGTTCGAATGGGAGGCGGCGCACGACGCGCCCGGCGTCACCCAGATGAGCGGCCATGTGTGGCAATGGACCCGTTCTTCCTACGACCCGTATCCGGGCTTCCGGCCGCTCGCCGGCATCGCGGCGGAATACAACGGCAAGTTCATGGTCGGCCAGCTGGTGCTTCGCGGCGGCAGCATCGCGACGCCGCAGGGGCACACGCGGGCCAGCTATCGCAACTTCTTCCCGCCGGCCGCTCGCTGGCAGTTCTCGGGGCTGCGGCTCGCGAAAGACCTCTGATGGGCACTCCAGCTTTCAACCTCCACGCCTTTCGCGCCGCGCAGCGGGCGGCACCGCTGTCCGACTTCGCGCGCGAACTGTTCGCCGGCCTGAGCCTCGATGCGCGCAGCATCTCGCCGAAGTTCTTCTACGACGTCGAGGGCTCGGCGCTGTTCGACCGCATCTGCGCGCTGCCCGAGTACTACCCGACGCGCACCGAGCTGCGCATCCTCACCGAATGTGCCTCCGAGATCGCGGACCAGATCGGGCCGGACGCCGAGATCATCGAATTCGGCGCCGGCTCCCTGACCAAGGTGCGGCTGCTGCTCGATGCGCTCGCGGCGCCCCGGCGCTACGTGCCGATCGACATCTCGGGGGCCCACCTCGAGGCTGCCGCCGAGCGGCTGCGCATCGACTATCCGCGGCTCGCGGTGCAGCCCGTGGTGGCCGACTACACGATGCCGCTGGTGCTGCCGCCGGCGCGCAAGAAGGGCGCCGGCCAGCGTGTGGGCTTCTTCCCCGGGTCGACGCTCGGCAACTTCTCGCCCGACGAGGCGCTCGCCTTCCTTCAGCTTGCCTTCCGGCTGCTGCGCGGCGGCGGCCTGCTGCTGGGGGTCGACCTCGTCAAGGACCCGGCGCTGCTGCATGCCGCCTACAACGATGCCCAGGGCGTGACGGCGGCCTTCAACCTCAACCTGCTGCGGCGCGCCAATGCCGAACTGGGCTGCGACTTCGATCTCGACGGCTTCACGCATGCGGCCTTCTACAACTCGCCGCTGCGCCGCGTCGAGATGCACCTGGTCAGCCGCCGGGCGCAGGAGGTGACGCTCGACGGCCAGCGATTCAGCTTCGAGGAGGGCGAGACGCTGCATACCGAGAACTCGCACAAGTTCACGGTCGAGGGGCTGCGCGCGCTGGCCCTGAGGGCCGGCTTCCGGCCTGCCGCGGTGTGGACCGATCCCGAGCGCCTGTTCAGCGTCCACTGGCTGCAGGCGCCCGCGGCACAATAGCGTGCTGCCCCCGATTGGGTGGGCACCGGAGAAAACTGCATGACCCCCATCACTCATCACTTCGTGTATTCGTTGCCCCCCGAGGGGGGCTCAGCGCCCTTCGGGCGGCCGGGCGGTCGCTGAAATGAAAGCAGTCTGGAACGGCGTCACCGTGGCCGAGAGCGACGACACGGTGCTGGTCGAAGGCAACCACTATTTCCCCATGGAATCGCTCAATCGCGACCATGTGACTTTCAGCAACCACAAGACCACCTGCGCCTGGAAGGGCACCGCCAGCTACTTCTCGCTGCTGGTCGATGGCGAACTGCATGCCGATGCGGCCTGGTACTACGCCGACCCCAAGCCCGAAGCCGAAATGGTCCGCAACCGCGTCGCCTTCTGGAAGGGCGTGAAGGTGACGGAGTGAGCCTCGCGTTCAGTCCCCCTTTCACGCCTCCCGACCGACTCGTTTCCACGCTGCGCCAGGATGGCTACGCGGTGCTGAGCCCGCAGGGCGTGGCCGACTGGCTGGGCGTGCCGCTGGCGCAGCTCGAGGCCCTGCATGCCGACTGGTCCCAATTGCCGCCGGACGACTACCTGAAGGATGGCGGGCGCTATCGGACGCGGCGCCACGCGTGCTTCACGGTCGACGGCGCCACGCTCGAGCAGGTGCCGCATCGCGCCCACTGGCAGCCGGTCGAATACAACGCCTTGCATGGCGGCATGCAGCGCTGGTTCGCGCCGATGGAGGCGGCGACCGTGGCGCAGCCGGCCTGGCAGCAGCTGATGCGCGCGCTGGGTGAAGCGGCCAGCGGGTTGCGCGGCACCCAGCGCTGGTACGTGGAGGCGCACCAGTTCCGCATCGACACCGCCGACGGCATCGGCCGGCCGACACCCGAGGGCGCGCACCGCGACGGCGTCGACCTGGTCGCGGTGGCACTGGTAGGCCGCCACAACATCAAGGGTGGCGAGACCCGCGTGTTCGAGGCCAGCGGCCGGCGTGGCGAACGCTTCACGCTGACCGAGCCCTGGACGCTGATGCTGCTCGACGATGCGCGCGTGATCCACGAGTCGACGCCGATCCAGCCCCTGATCGATGGCGAGCCGGGTTGGCGCGATACGCTGGTCGTGACCTGCCGCTGCGGGAATTTCCAGGGCGATTGATCGCCGACAAGCGCGCCGCAGTCGTCCTACTACCGATGGCGGCGCCATGGATGTAAATTCGGGGTTCGCTTCGAGCGACCGAGCCCCGTAGAGAACCAAAGAGGTCTGCCATGTTCAATCACATCCTGGTCCCGATCGACGGGTCCGACGCCTCGATGCTCGCGGTCAGCAAGGCCAGCGGCTTGGCGCTGGCGTTCGGCAGCCGAATCACGCTCATCCATGTGGTGGACAACTATCCCTTCATCGGCGTCGGCGCGGACTACGCGCTCGGCCAGAACGAATACCTCGCGGCCGCCACCAGCAGCGCCAATGCGGCGCTGGCGCGCGGTGTCGCCGCCCTGGCCGCCGAAGGCCTGCACAGCGACCAGCGCGTGATCGACGGCCATGTGGTGCACGAGGGCATCGTCGACACCGCGATCGCGATCGGCGCCGACCTGATCGTCATGGGTTCGCACGGCCGCTCCGGCATCGAGAAGCTGCTGCTCGGCAGCGTCACGCAGCGCGTGCTGCAGGATGCCAAGATCCCCGTGCTCGTGGTGCGCGGGGAGAACTAGATCCCGCTGGGGCCGAACAGGCCCTGATCGAAGGGTGCCGGGCTCTCGAAACGGCGCAGTTGCCCATCGGCGGGGTGCCTGAACGCGAGCATGGTGGCGTGCAGCAGCAGTCGCGGCGCGCGTTGCCGCACGCTCTGCGTGCCGTACAGCGCATCACCGAGGATCGGATGCCTGATCGACAGCAGGTGCACCCGCAACTGGTGGCTGCGCCCGGTCAGGGGTTCCAGCAGCAGATGACTGGCGTCGCGCTCGGGAAATGAACGCTTGACCCGCCAGCGCGTCTGGCTCGGCTTGCCCGAGGGATCGATCTTCTGCAGCGGACGCCGCGGCCAGTCGGCGGCCAGCGGCGCATCGATCAGCGACCAGTCGTCGGCGGGCGGCAGCAGGCCTTCGACGATCGCCTCGTAGCGCTTGTGCACCTGCCGGGCGGCGAACGCGTCACCCAGCGCGCGCTGCATCTCGGGGCTGCGCGCCATCAGCACCAGGCCGCTGGTCGCCATGTCGAGCCGGTGCACCACCAGCGCGTCGGGCCACTGCCGCTGGGCCCGGGCGCTCAGGCAGTCCTGCTTGTCCTCGCCGCGGCCGGGTACGCACAGCAGGCCGGCGGGCTTGTCGAGCACCAGCAGGTGAGGGTCTTCGTGGAGCGGCTGCAGTTCGGTCATCGCAGGCCCGAGTCTAGGGCCTGCTCACCCTATTTCCGATCCCCGGACATAGGGTGAACAGGCTCTAGAAGCCTCGGCTATCCTCGAAGCCAATGTCAGTCGCCTCCGCACCCGCTCGCCCCGCCCGTTTTTCCGATCTCACGCGCGAGCGGCCCTTCATGCGGCTCTGGGTGGCTCGGCTGTTCGGCACCGCGGCCAGCCAGATGCTGCTGGTCGCGATCGGCTGGCACATGTACGAGCTGACCGGCAGCGCCTGGGACCTGGGACTGGTCGGCCTCTACCAGTTCGTGCCGGCCCTGCTGCTGGCGCTGCTCGCGGGCCACGTGGTCGACCGCCACCATCGCGGCCGCATCGTCGCGGCCTGCTTCGCGGTGCAGGGCGCGGTGGCGCTGGTGCTGCTGCTCGCGGTGTGGGTGGGGCACGACACGCGCGGCCTGCTGCTCGGCCTGTCGCTGGTGCTGGGCGCGGTGCGGGCCTTCCAGATGCCGGCGCAGCAGGCGCTGACGCCCCTGCTGGTGCCGGCGTTGATGCTGCCGCGCGCGATGGCCTTCAGCTCGGCCGGCATGCAGGGCGCCATCATCGGCGGGCCGGCGCTGGGCGGGATGCTGTTCGTGGCCGGCATGGGCGTGGTGTATGGCGCAGCGCTGGCCTTCTTCGTGGTCGCGGCCGCGCTGGTGCTGCGGCTGCGCTATTCACACCTGCCGCCGGCGCGCGAGCCGGTCACGCTGCGTACCGTGCTGGCCGGCGTCGACTTCATCTGGAAGCGCAAGCCGGTGCTGGGCGCGGTTTCGCTCGACCTCTTCGCGGTGCTGCTCGGCGGCGCCGTGGCGCTGCTGCCGATCTACGCCAAGGACATCCTGCACACCGGACCGTGGGGCCTGGGTCTGCTGCGCGGTGCGCCGGCGGTGGGGGCGCTCGGGACATCGATCCTGCTGACGCGGCGGCCGGTCGAACGGCATGTGGGCCGCACGCTGCTGCTGGCGGTCGGGCTGTTCGGCATCTGCATGGTGGTGTTCGGCCTGTCGCGCAGCTTCATCGTCTCGCTGATCGCGCTGGCGGTCTCGGGGGGTGCCGACATGGTCAATGTCGTGATCCGGCAGACGCTGGTTCAGCTCGAGACGCCCGATGCCATGCGTGGCCGCGTGAGCGCGGTCAATTCGATCTTCATCGGCGCCAGCAACCAGCTCGGCGAGTTCGAATCGGGTGCCACCGCGGCCTTGCTGGGGCCGGTGGGGTCGGTGGTGGCGGGCGGCGTCGGCACCCTGCTGGTGGCGCTGGCCTGGTTCAGGCTCTTCCCGTCGCTGGCACAGCGGGACCGCCTCGTCCGGCAGGCCTAGAAGACCGAGAAGGCGTATGGCACGTCGAGCGTGACGTCCTCGAGCGGCTCGGCCACGCAGGGCAGGATCCAGCCTTCGGTTTTCTCGTCGGCGCTGACGCCGGGCCACTCGATGCGATAGCGGATGCTGCCCTCGACCAGCCGGCAGAGGCAGGTGCGGCAGGTGCCGTTGCGGCACGAACTCGGCAGTTCGATGCCGGCGGCATCGGCGGCTTGCAGCAGCGTGACGCCGCTGTCGCAGTCGAAGTGGAAGCCGCCGGGTGCGATGTCGACCTTCATCGGGGGCGCGGCACGGAAGATTGCTGGCGGCGCTGGTCGCGCAGCATGAAGAGATAGAGGCTTTCGACTTTTTCGCGCGCCCATGGCGTCTTGCGCAGGAACTTCAGGCTCGAGGCCACGCTCGGGTCGCTGGTGAAGCAGCGCAGCGGAATGCGCTCGCCCAGTCCGGCCCAGCCGTAGTGCGCCTGCAGCGCGGTCACGATGGCTTCCAGCGTGAGACCGTGCAGCGGATTGCGCGCCTGCTTCTGCGGCGGCGCGGCGCTCATGCCTGGCTCACTTGTTCTTGAGCTTGCCGCGCGGGATGACCGCGGTGGTGATGGTGCGCACCGGCTCGACGGCAGCGCCCGGCGGCTTCGGCGGCGAAGTGTCCTTCTTCGGTTTCTTGGCTTCCTTGGTGCTGCGCTGCTGACTCTTGGCCATGGGGTTCTCCGGGTAGTGCGAATGCGAATGTGCCGGCAAGTTTAGCCCCCGCGTTCGGCGCGGCGACAATATGGCTTTTACCGATTCGCTTCCCGCATTCATGTCCGACTACGAAGTTCGCCCCGCCACCCTGCGCGATGCCAAGGCCATCGCCGAGGTTCATGCCGCCGCCGCCCGTGCCGCCTATGAAGGCATCCTGCCCGAAGACCAGCTGCGTGCCCTGGCGCCGGCCACCCGCGAGGCCAAGTGGCGCGAGGCCATCGAGTTCAGCGAGCCGCAGGTGCAGGTCGCGGTGCTGGACGGCGAGATCGTCGGCTTCGTCGGCTACGACCGCTCGCGCGACCCCAAGACGCCGTCGACCACCGGCGAGATCTGGGCCATCTACGCCAGGCCCGAACATTGGGGCAAGGGCGTCGGCGTCGCCTTGTGGGATGCGGCGCGCGACGGCCTTGAGGAAGAGGGCTGCACCAAGGTCACGATCTGGGTGCCGCTGCGCAACGACCGCGCCATGCGCTTCCACGAGCTGGCCGGCTTCAAGCGCGAGATGAAGACCGCCAAGACCACGGCCCTCGGTGACGTGAAGATCGAGGAGATCCGCCTCAAGCGCGACGTCTGAGCCGGCACGCTGTCGATGGCCACCAGCCTGCTGCTGCTGCTCGACGACATCGCGACGGTGCTCGACGATGTCTCGGTCCTGACCCAGGTCGCGGCCAAGAAGACTGCCGGCGTGCTCGGCGACGACCTGGCGCTGAATGCCCAGCAGGTGGCCGGCGTCAAGGCCGACCGTGAACTGCCGGTGGTCTGGGCGGTCTGCAAGGGCTCCTTCGTCAACAAGGCGATCCTGGTGCCGGCGGCCCTCGCGATTGGTAGCTGGCTGCCCTGGCTGGTGACGCCGCTGCTGATGATCGGCGGCGCCTTCCTGTGCTTCGAAGGCTGCGAGAAGCTTGCGCACAAGTTCCTGCACAAGCAGGAACACGCGGCCGACACGGCGCGGCACGCGCAGGCCGTGGCCAGCGAGGCTGTCGACCTGGTGGCGGTCGAGAAGCAGAAGGTCAAGGGCGCGGTGCGCACCGACTTCATCCTGTCTGCCGAGATCATCGCGATCACGCTGGGCACCGTGCAGGGCCAGCCCTTCCTGACGCAGTTCGCGGTGCTGGCGGGCATCGCGCTGATCATGACCGTGGGCGTCTACGGGCTGGTCGGCGGCATCGTCAAGCTCGACGACGCCGGCCTCTACCTGAGCCGGCGCGAAGGCGCCGGCGCGCGCGCGGTGGGCCGGGGCATCCTGGCGGCGGCCCCGTGGCTCATGAAGGGGCTGTCGATCGCCGGCACCGCGGCGATGTTCCTGGTCGGCGGCGGCATCCTGGTGCACGGTGTGCCGGCCCTGGGCCACGCCGTCGAGGCCTGGGCCGACAGCGTTGGCGGCCTGCGGGGCGGGCTGGGCTCGATGGGCGCCAATGCCGCGATCGGCGTGATCGCCGGCAGCATGGTCCTGGCTGCGGTCGAAGGGGTCAAGCGGGCGCGCCAGCCCCGCTGAATTCAGCGGTCCTTGCCCCGGGCCCGCTGCACCAGGGCCACCGCCACCAGCGCGACGCCCAGCACCAGCGCGAACCATCCCACGACGGAGGCCCCGCCGACCGTCTCGCGCCAGCCGGGCGAGCTCAGGAAGTTCGGCGCGACCAGCACGGCGGCGCCGATGAGGATGCACAGGACACCGCGTTCGATCATGCGCGGGCTGCGGGTGGGTCGTCTGGAAGCCATCGCCCGAGTTTAGGCCTCTCGCGCACCGTCACATCCGTGTGACATGTTCCCGCGCATTCCGGATACGTTCCCCGTTCGGGTGCATCGCACTGCGATTGCCCACGGCGACTGGCAGGGGGCATGACGCTGGCGCTGACGCCCGCCGCCACGCTCTACGGCGAAGTCGGACAGCTCTGCAGCGCCGGCGGCGATGCCAGGGTGAAGTCGTCGGTGCAGGGTTCGATCGGGATGCGCCTGAGCTGGTCGTCCGGCGGTCCGGGTTTCGGTTCAAATACGCTTCCTGCGGTCGCCCGCGCCGGGCGGCCTTCGAAGCTATTTCCAGACCTGCCAGACCGGACCCCATGGACCTCCTTCGCACCCGCCTTCCTGCCATCCTCGGGCGCATCGCTGCGCCGCTGCTGCTTGCCACCGCCGCCGCCGGCGTGGGGGCGCAGGCAGACGCCAACCGCTTTCCCGCCGCGGCGATGAGCTTCCTGGGCGGCGAACTTCCGGCGATGGAAGCCGCGATCGCGGCGCGCGACCGGGACTATTTCGAGGACGCCATGGGCCGCATGCTGGACTTCTCCGACAGCTGGGGCTTCAAGACGCGCGAGAACCCCTCGCTGGCGCGCTTCCCGATGTGCACCGATGCCGTGTCGGATTTCCTGGTCGTCGGCATGTGCCGGATCATGACCACCAGTTCCGCCTGCGAACCCGGCATGGCGGCGAAGTTCAACACCAACCTGCAGCAATGCCGCGATCTCGCGGCCAAGCTCTGATCCAGGGCGGAAAGGCACCATGGACTACGCCCACTACCGGACCTTGTCGATCACCCGCCGCGGCGAAGCCGGCGCCGTACTCGACATCCAGATGCGGGCCGCGAACGGCAAGCTGCCGACGGCCGGCCCCGACGGCCATCGCGAGCTGGCCGAGATCTGGCGCGACCTGGCGGCCGACGACAGCGTGCGCTGCGCGGTGTTGCGCGGCGAGGGCATGGGCTTCTCGGGCGGCGGCGACCTGGCGATGGTCGAGCAGATGGCCATCGACGATGCCGTTCGCACCCGGGTCTGGAAGGAGGCGCGCGACCTGGTCTACAACATCGTCAACTGCGACAAGCCGATCGTCAGCGCGATGCACGGGCCGGCGGTGGGTGCCGGACTGGTGGCCGGGCTGCTGGCCGACATCTCGATCGCCAGCAGGACGGCGAAGATCGTCGACGGCCACACCCGCCTCGGCGTTGCCGCCGGCGACCACGCGGCGATCGTCTGGCCGCTGCTGTGCGGCATGGCGAAGGCCAAGTACCACCTGCTGCTGTGCGAGCCGCTGAGCGGCGAGGAGGCCGAGCGCATCGGCCTGGTCTCGCTGGCGGTCGACGAGGCCGACCTGCTGCCGCGGGCCTACGAACTGGCCGACCGGCTGGCGGCCGGCAGCCAGAGCGCGATCCGCTTCACCAAGTACGCGCTCAACAACTGGCTGCGCCAGGCCGGGCCGACCTTCGACGCTTCGCTGGCGCTCGAATTCATGGGCTTCGCCGGTCCCGACGTGCGCGAGGGCGTGGCCTCGCTGCGCGAGCGGCGGGCGCCGAAGTTTTCCTGAGTCAGGCTGCTTTCAGCCCCTGCAGGGTCTGCAGCAGCACGACACGGGTTTGGCCCATGACCATGCCCTTCAGGTGCAGCTTGCCGCGACGCGGCGTCAGGCGTAGCGCTTCAGCATCGCCTCGGTGTTGGTCTTCCGGTCGGCGTTGACCTGCATCACGTGGGGGCGCCGGTTCATGCGTTTCAGGTAGTCGCGCGCGGCAGGCAGGTGCTCCTCGAGCAGGTCGCGGCCATAGATGATGCGTGTCGCACCGGCGACCAGCGGCAAGTGGGTGATCGCGGCGCAATCGGCCAGCGTGAACTGCTCGCCGGCGATGAAGGGCGTGTCGAAGCGCGCGAGCTTGCCGAAGGCCGGCATGTTCTTCTCGAGCTGCTGGCCGATCTTCTCCTTCAGGCCCTCGCTCACTTTGCCGCCGAAGAAGGCCTCGGGGTAGAGGTTGCGCGCCACCAGCTCGAGGTGCAGCTCGAGGTAGAGATTCAGCTCGCGCACCTTGGCGGCGGCGTAGGGGTCGGCTGGCAGCAGCGGGATTGCCGGGTAGGCGGCCTCGATGTACTCGTTGATCGCGGCCGATTCGCACAGCATGCCCTGGTCGGTGCGCAGGTAGGGCACCTTGCCGAGCGGCGAGGCGCTCAGGTCGGTTTCGCCAAGCCAGACCAGATCCTCGGCAAAAGGCACGTTCTTCTCGCGCAGCGCGAGCTTGACCTTGTTGTAGTAGTTGCTGGCCGCGAAGCCGATCAGTGTCAGCATGGATGTCTCCTGTCGTTGCTATGGATGGATTCTGCCGGGACCGGTGCCCGGTTTCTGAGGTAACTTCGCAGCCATGTCAAATCCACCCATCGAAATCGAAACAGGCCCGAATCCGACGGCCACCGTCCTTCTCATGCACGGCCTGGGCGCCGACGGCAATGACTTCGTGCCCATCGCCAACGAGCTCGACCTGTCCGCGGTCGGTCCGGTGCGCTTCGTGTTCCCGAACGCGCCGGTGATGCCGGTCACCATCAACGGCGGCTACCGCATGCCGGCCTGGTACGACATCCTGGGTCCCGACCTGGCCAAGCGCGAGGACGAGGCCGGCCTGCGTCGCTCGCAGCTGGCGATCGAGGCCCTGATCGCCTCCGAGAAGGCCCGGGGCATCCCGGCCTCCCGCATCGTGATCGCCGGCTTCTCCCAAGGCTGCGCGATGGCCTTCCTGACCGGCCTGCGCCATCCGGAGCGGCTGGCCGGCATCGTCGGCCTCTCGGGCTACCTGCCGCTGGCCGACACGACCGCCGCCGAGCGCAGCCCGGCCAACCAGCAGACGCCGGTCTTCCAGGCCCACGGCCAGCGCGACGGCGTGGTGCAGATCGCCCGCGCCGTCCAGGGCCGCGATGCACTGAAGGCGCTGGGCTACGACGTCGAATGGCACGAATACCCGATGGAGCACTCGGTGTGCATGGAGGAAATCGCCGACCTCAATAGATTCCTCCTCCGCGTCCTGGCCTGACCTGATCCCGGCCGGCGCAGCCAGGCCCGTCGGTGAAACACCGCGGAACCGGCTTCGCCGGGCCGCTGGTGTTGCCCCCGGCAGGGGGTGGGCGGGCTACACGCAGTGAGCCCAACCTGGGGGCGAGCAACACCTGGGGCAAGCAACGTTTCTTTCGGCGTGCTACCTTCCGTGCCCACAAAAGAACGATGGGTGATAACTAAATGAGTAACTTCAAGGAGCGCCTGGACGCGCTCTCGCCCGCGCGACTCCGGGGGGTACGGCGCGGGATCGAGAAGGAAAGCCTGCGGGCGCAACCGGATGGCAAGCTGGCCCTGACGCCGCATCCCGCGGCGCTGGGTTCGGCGCTCACCCATCCTCACATCACGACCGATTTCAGCGAGTCGCAGCTCGAGCTCATCACCGGCGCGCATACCGGCGTCGAGACCGCGCTGGAGGAACTGGTGCGGGTGCACCAGTTCACCTACCGCATGCTGGACGAGGCGGGCGACGAGCGGCTGTGGGTGTCGAGCATGCCCTGTGGCCTGCCGACCGACGAGACGATCCCGATCGGGCTCTACGGTTCGTCCAACGTCGGCCGGGCCAAGAGCGTCTACCGCATGGGCCTGAGCCACCGCTACGGGCGGCGCATGCAGACCATCTCGGGCATCCACTACAACTGGTCGCTGCCCGAGGTGTCGAGCGAACAGTACTTCGCGCTGATCCGCAACTTCCGCCGCCACGCCTTCCTGCTGCTGTACCTGTTCGGCGCTTCGCCGGCGCTGTGCTCGAGCTTCGTCGACGGCCGGCCGCACGAGTTGCAGCCGCTCGGCGAGGGCAGCATGCACATGCCGCACGGCACCTCGCTGCGCATGGGCCGCCTGGGCTACCAGAGCGATGCGCAGGCATCGCTGGCAGTGAGCTACAACAGCCTGGACGGCTACGGCGCCTCGCTGCAGGACGCGCTGACCCGGCCCTGGCCGGCCTACGAGGCGATCGGCATCCGCAACCTGGGCGGCGACTACAACCAGCTGGCCACCAGCCTGCTGCAGATCGAGAACGAGTTCTACGGCACCATCCGCCCGAAGCGCGTGATCTACCCGGGCGAGCGGCCCCTGCACGCGTTGCGCGAGCGCGGGGTCGAGTACGTCGAGGTGCGCCTGATGGACCTCGACCCGTTCGAGCCGGTCGGCATCAACGCCCAGACGATGCGCTTCCTCGATGTCTTCCTGCTGCACTGCCTGCTGACCGACAGCCCGCCCGACACGCGCGAGGAAATCGCCGACCTGGCGCACAACCAGCACCTGACCGCCGCGCGCGGGCGCGAGCCCGGCCTGCGGCTGYGCCGCGGCGGCCGCGAGGCCACGCTGACCGACTGGGGCTCGGAGCTGCTGGAGCAGTTCGCGCCGATCGCTGCCGCGCTCGATGCGGCGCACGGCGGCACGCAGCACGCCGAGGCGGTGCGGGCGGCCGCGGCGGCGCTGCGCGACCCGGCCGTGCTGCCCTCGGCCCGCGTGCTGGAGGCCATGAAGGCGCACAACGATTCCTTCGTCGGCTTCGTGCGCGAGCGCTCCGAGCAGACGCGCCTGGCGCTGCTCGCGCTGCCTTTCCCGGACGCCTGGCGGGCCGAGTTCGAGCGCATGACGCAGACCTCCGTCGACGCCCAGAAACGCATCGAAGCCAGCGACAGCATGCCGTTCGAGATCTACCGCGAGCAGTACGTGTCGCCGGCCCGCCTGGGCTTCAAGAACCACTGGGCCGAGGCCTCCGCCGAGCCGGTGAGCCAGCGCGCCGCCCTCTGAGCGCAAGCACTGGGCAGGCCGCTGCCCCGACGCCTTCTTCGACAAATCGGCAGCAATCGACCTGCTGCTCGACGAGGGCCTGTTAACGCTATTTCCGGAGATCGCGTTGCCCGGCCAAGGGGCTGGATGCAAGGCGCGCGTGCGCAGCAAGGCTTGCGCCTTGCAAGCGCGGGCAACGCCGCAGACGGCCCCTTGGCCGGGCAACCCGCAGGGAAGGGCTGCCAAGGCACGCCGCTCGGCGTTGCACTCCTTGCGTGTGCCAACGCACACGCGGCGTCGCGCGCCTTGATCGGCCCGCCTTGGCAGCCCTTCGCGACTCCGGAAATAGCGTTAACAGGCCCTACGCGAGCGCCTGAGTCGCCGAAACGACTGATCTGCCCGCCGCGCCGTCCCGGGCCGGCCGCTTTCTGGGGTAAAACGCGTCGCGTCAACGACTCCTACGAAAGCACTGAAAGCATGAGCAGCATCGACTTCAAGGGCCGCGTGGCCATCGTCACCGGCGCCGGCGGCGGCCTCGGTCGCCAGCACGCACTGGCTTTGGCGGCGCGCGGCGCCAAGGTGGTGGTCAACGATCTCGGCGGTGCCCGCGACGGTTCAGGCGGCTCGGTCAGCGCCGCCCAGGCGGTGGTCGACGAGATCCGGGCCGCCGGCGGCCAGGCGATCGCCAACGGCGCCTCGGTGACCGACTTCGCGGCCGTGCAGGCGATGGTGGTCCAGGCCGTCGATACCTGGGGCCGGGTCGACATCCTGGTCAACAACGCCGGCATCCTGCGCGACAAGAGCTTCGCCAAGATGGAGCTGGCCGACTTCCGGCTGGTGATGGACGTCCACCTGATGGGCGCCGTGCATTGCACCCAGGCGGTCTGGGCCCTCATGAACGAGCAGAAGTACGGCCGCATCGTGATGACCACCTCGTCCTCGGGCCTGTACGGCAACTTCGGCCAGAGCAACTACGGCGCCGCCAAGATGGCGCTGGTGGGGCTCATGCAGACGCTGAGCATCGAGGGCGCCAAGAACGACATCCGCGTCAACTGCCTGGCGCCGACCGCCGCCACCCGCATGACCGAGGACCTGATGCCCGAGGCCGTGCTCGAGGCGCTCAAACCCGAGGCCGTGGTGCCCGCGATGCTGGTGCTGGCGGCGCAGGACGCGCCGAACCGCACCATCCTCTGCGCCGGCGCCGGCAGCTTCGAGGCCGCCCACGTGACGCTGACGAACGGCAGCTGGATCGGCCTCGGCAGCGATGCGCCCGAACAACTCGCCGCGCGGCTGGCCGAGGTCAGCGACCGTGCGGGCGAGATCGTGCCGCAGAGCGGCGCCGCCCAGGGCAGCAACGAGGTCGGCAAGGCGTTGGCGAACGCCGGCAAGCACTGAAATGAAACACCCCTCGAAGCGCCTGCGGCGCCTCCGAGTCGCTGCCAGAGGCAGCGGCTCTTCGGGTCCGTCCAAGCCTGCGCAGGCGGGCTTGGAGCCGCGGACCTCAGCCCCCTCAAGGGGGGCGATACCGGCGGCCCGGCAAAGCCGGTTCCGCGGTATCCCTGGTATCGAACTGCGCCGGTTTCATGCGTCGCGGGTCACGCGATCACGTGGTGGAGCACTGAGACGTCGCACCCCGTGAACGACGGCACGCCGCTCGCCGCCCTGTCGCTGCCCATTCGGCCCGGCCGTTCACTCCTCGACCTCGGCGTCGCCGTCCTTGCGGATCGATTCGCGGTCACGGCGGCCGTAGAGCCGGCCCAGGGTGTTGTCGAGCGAGCGCTTGAGCTTGTCGGCGGCACCGCGGAAGGCTTCGTCGAGGTTGGCCGCATGGTGGCTGACCGCCAGGGGCTGGTGGCCGGCGAGGCGCGCTTCCATGGTGCAGCGCTTGTCGCCGCCGCCGCTGCCGGTGTGGTTTTCGTCGCTCAGGTGGATCTCGACGCGCGTCACGTCGGCTGCGAAGCGGGCCAGGGCCTGCCGCATCTCGCCGTCCGCCCAGCGCTCCAGCGCGTCCTTGTTCTCGATGCCGTTGCCGGTGTTGACCTGGATCTGCATAGCGGTTCGTCCTTTCTGCAAGCCCTTACTGTGCGCCCAAGCCGGGCGGCTGTACGTAAGCATTTGGACATTGCGCCCGAAGGCCGTACGGCCACGCGCACGGGCCGGCGACAATCGCGGCTCGAACCTGTAGACAGAGAAAGAACTCCCGATGGCCATCCAGTGGTTCCCCGGTCACATGCACCTGACCCAGAAGGCCATTGCCGAGCGGATCAAGGACATCGATGTCGTCATCGAGCTGCTCGACGCCCGGCTGCCCGGCTCCAGCGCCAACCCGATGCTGGCCGAGCTCACCGGCCACAAGCCGGGGCTCAAGGTGCTCAACAAGCAGGACCTGGCCGACCCGGCCCGCACCGCGCTCTGGCTGGCCCACTACAACGCGCTGCCCGAGACGCGCGCGATCGGCCTCGACGCCAGCCAGACCACGCCGGCGCGCCAGCTGATCGATGCCTGCCATGCGCTGTCGCCGGCCCGCGGCGGCATGGCCAAGCCGATGCGGGTGCTGATCTGCGGCATCCCCAATGTCGGCAAGTCGACGCTGATCAACACGCTGACCGGCAGCCGCAAGGCCAAGACCGGCGACGAGGCCGGCATCACCAAGCTCGAGCAGCGCATCACGCTGGCCGACGACTTCTACCTCTGGGACACGCCCGGCATGCTGTGGCCGCGCATCATCGTCGCCAAGAGCGGCTACAACCTGGCGGCCAGCGGCGCCGTCGGGCGCAATGCCTTCGACGAGGAAGAGGTGGCGCTCGAACTGCTCGACTATCTCAAGGGGCACTACGCGGGCCTGGTCGAGGCGCGTTTCAAGATCGATCCGATCGGCGCACTGAGCGACGAAGAGGTGCTCGAGGCGATCGGC
This sequence comes from Variovorax sp. P4_B11, assembly GCF_056402355.1. Classification (NCBI taxonomy): domain Bacteria; kingdom Pseudomonadati; phylum Pseudomonadota; class Betaproteobacteria; order Burkholderiales; family Comamonadaceae; genus Variovorax; species Variovorax sp. P4_B11. Next base: position 18,090 of record NZ_JBFUHO010000042.1, on the reverse strand, counting down.
CGCAAGCGCGGTGCGCTGCTCGGCAAGGGCCGCGTCAACCTGCAGAAGGCGGCCGAGATCGTGATGAACGAATTCCGCAGCGGCAACCTCGGCCGCATCACGCTGGAGACGCCCGGAGAGTTCGCCCAGTGGCTGGCGGCGGGACAGCTGCTCGATGCCGAACGCGCGGCGAAGAAGGCGGCCCGGGGGCGCAAGAAGGGCTCGGGCCGGCGCGAGGAGCCGCCGCCGGATCCGGCGGGCGACGCGCCCTGACCTGCGCTCAGGGCGCGAGTTCGAGGGCGGCGTCGCGCGCGATGTAGGGCACGTGGCGAAAGTCGCGGATCAGGCTGAGCCGCCCGTCGCGCCACTGCAGCTCGATGAAATAGCCGGGCGGACCCTCGCCGCGGCCCGGCAGCACGGCCAGCACCGCGCGGCCGTCCAGCCATGCGGGCGCGAGCCGCCAGTCGTCGAGGCGCTCGTAGTTCGAGAAGTACACGCCGACCTCGCGCCGCCCCGCGGCCTTGCGGCGCGACACCAGGTCCAGCCGCACGTCGTCGGCCAGCAGGGCGCGCACGCCGTCCCAGTCGCGGGCGTTGAACAGGCGGGCGTAGCGCAGCAGCTCGGGCGTCGCCGAGCGCGCCGGCGCCGCGTCCGCCGTGCTCGCCGGCAACTGCCGCAGCAGGCCGCGCCCGCGGTGCAGCGCCGCCTTCACGGCCGGCACGCTGAGCTCGAGTTCGGCCGCGATGTCTTCGAGCGAATGGTCGAGCACGTCCTTCAGGATCACGCAGCCGCGCTGCGCCGGCGCCAGCTGCAGGAAGCTGTGCAGCGCGGCCCGCACGGCCTGCTCGCGCGCCAGCGCATTGTCGGGCTCGAGCGCCGCATCGTCGGCGATCCCGAGCGCCGCTTCGAGAGGCTCGGCCCGCCGATGCGCCTCGTGGCGCCAATGGTCGATCGCGCGGTTGTGGGCGATGCGAAAGAGCCAGGGCCGCAGCGGCGGCATCGCCTTGTGCTGGGCGAGCTCGAAGCAGGCCCGCGCCAGCGTGTCCTGCACCACGTCCTCGCCATCCGCGACCGATCCGGTCATGCGGGTGGCGTAGCGGTGCAGGTCGGGCCGGATGTCGTCGACCAGCGCGAGGAACTGGCGCCGCGCCTCTTCGAGGGTGGCGATCAGCGCCTCGGGCGCCTCAGGACCCGAAGAAGCCATACGAGCCGATCTCGCTGAGCTCGACCGTGACGGGCGGCTCTTCGCAGCGCTCGCGCACGCCCGCCACGAAGGCCTTGAAGGCGGGCAGGGCGGTCAGCAGGTTGCTGCCGTCCGGTGCCTCGTGCGAGGCGATGTGGACGAAACTCACGCCGTCCTCGAGCTTGAAGGTGGCGTAGCGCAGGCCGGCCGGCCGGCGCTCGGCGAGTTCCTCGTACACCGCCCGGACCAGGCGCTCGTTCTCGTCGACCCGATCGGCCTTGAGCTTGTAGCGGACCATGCGTTTCATGATGGGAGCCTTTCACCGGCGAGGCCGGCCTCATTGTTTACCAAGCCATGACGTTTCGGGCGGGCCCAAGGATGCGGTGTGCGGCCGCCAGCACGATCGGCCGGACGCGCCTATGCTCTGCCGCTTCGACACAAGGACAGTTCGCTATGCGCAACCATCCCCTGGGCCGCACCGGCCTTTTCGTCTCCGAACTCTGCCTCGGCACCATGACCTTCGGCGGCAGCGACGGCATCTGGAGCCAGATCGGCGACCTGCAGCAGGCCGACGCCGAGCGCCTGGTCGGCCAGGCGCTCGACGCCGGCATCAACTTCATCGACACCGCCGACGTCTATTCGGGCGGCCTGTCCGAACAGATCACCGGCCAGGCCCTCAAGAACCTCCAGGTGCCGCGCGACAGCGTCGTCGTCGCCACCAAGGTCTTCGGCGAGACCGGCCCCGGGCCGAACGCCCGAGGCGCCTCGCGCAGCCACATCATGGACGGCGTCAAGGCCAGCCTGAAGCGGCTGCAGCTCGACCATGTCGACCTCTACCAGATCCATGGCTTCGACCCCGCCACGCCGATCGAGGAGACCGTGCGGGCCCTCGACCAGCTGGTGCGCCAGGGCCACGTGCGCTACGTGGGCGTCTCCAACTGGGCCGCCTGGCAGATCGTCAAGGCGCTGGGCATCGCCGAGCGCTGGGGGCTGGCGCGCTTCGAATCGCTGCAGGCCTACTACACCGTGGCCGGCCGCGACCTCGAGCGCGAACTGGTGCCGATGCTGCAGAGCGAAGGTGTCGGGCTGATGGTCTGGAGCCCCCTGGCCGGCGGCCTGCTGAGCGGCAAGTACGGGCGCGAGCAGCAGGCCGAGCAGGGCAGCCGGCGCGTCAGCTTCGACTTTCCGCCGGTCGACAAGAACCGGGCCTGGGACTGCGTCGATGCGATGCGCCCGATCGCCGAGGCGCACGGCGTCTCGGTGGCCCAGGTGGCGCTGGCCTGGCTGCTGCACCAGCCCCAGGTCACCAGCGTGATCGTCGGCGCCCGACGGGCCGAGCAGCTGGCCGACAACCTGGCGGCGACGCAGGTGGCGCTGAGCGCGGCCGAGCTGGCGCAGCTCGACCAGGTCAGCCGGCTGCCGGCCGAATACCCCGGCTGGATGTTCGCGCGGCAGGGCGAGAACCGCCGCAAGCAGCTGGCCGGCGAGCCGGGTTGAGGCGTTGTCCGACAGGTCTTGTGGACCTTTCCTGTAGCGGTTTTAGGGTTGTCACTCTCTCCGAATGAACGCGTGTAACGGTATGTTCTTGGGACCCCTTTTTCTCGACCCCTCTTGGAGACATTTCTGATGCTGTTTCGATTCAAGCTTCTGGCCGTGGCGGGCGCCGTGGCGTTCTGCGCTGGCGCGTTCGCGGCCGACCCGATCAAGATCGGCGTCGACGGCCCGTTCACCGGCGGCTCGTCTTCGATGGGCGTCAGCATGCGCGATGGCGTGCGCCTGGCCACCGAGGAAATCAACAAGAGCGGCGGCGTTTTGGGCCGCCAGATCCAGCTGGTCGAACGCGACGACGAGGCCAAGAACGAGCGCGGCGTGCAGATCGCCCAGGAGTTCATCAACAAGGAAAAGGTCGTGGCCGTGGTCGGCTACATCAACACCGGCGTGGCCCTGGCTTCGCAGCGCTTCTTCCAGGAAGCCAAGATCCCGGTGCTGAACAACGTCGCGACCGGCTCGATCGTCACGCACCAGTTCGACAAGGAACCCGAGAACTACGTGTTCCGCAACGCCGCTCACGACAGCATCCAGGCGCCGATGATCGTCCAGGAGGCGGTCACCCGCCGAGGCTACAAGAAGGTCGCGATCCTGGCCGACTCGACCAACTACGGCCAGCTCGGCCGCGAAGACCTCGAGAAGGCCCTCAAGGCCAAGGGCATCACGCCGGTGGCGGTCGAGAAGTTCAATATCAAGGACGTCGACATGACCGCCCAGCTGCTGAAGGCCAAGGAGGCCGGCGCCGAGGTGGTGCTCACCTACGGCATCGGCCCCGAGCTGGCGCAGATCGCCAACGGCATGACCAAGCTGGGCTGGAAGGTGCCGATGATCGGCAGCTGGACGCTGTCGATGGCCAACTTCATTGACAACGCCGGCCCCGGCGGCGACGGTGCGCGCATGCCGCAGACCTTCATCCAGGAAGGCACCACGCCGAAGCGCAAGGAGTTCATCGCGAGCTACCTCAAGACCTTCAAGCCCAAGAACGACCGCATCGATTCGCCGGTGTCGGCGGCGCAGGGCTACGACTCCATCTACCTGCTGGCCGCTGCGATCAAGCAGGCGAACAGCACCGAGGGGCCGAAGCTCAAGGCCGCGCTGGAAGATCTCCAGACCCCGGTCCCGGGCGTGGTCACGACCTACACCAAGCCCTTCTCCAAGGGCGACCACGACGCCATCACCGCCAACATCCCGGTGTTCGGCGAGGTCAAGGGCGGCCGGGTGGTCTACGCCAACGCCGACGACGTGAAGACGGCATCGCAGGTTCGCATCAAGGACCAGGCCGCCAACGACGCGCTGCTGAAGCAGTAGAAAGCCCGCGTACCGGCGCCGCCTCGGGTCAGGCCCGTGGCGGCGCCTTTTCGTGCCCAACGCCTTGCGAAAGCCGTCATGCAAATTCTGACCCAACTCATCTTCAGCGGCATCGCGCTGGGCATGATCTACGCCGTCATCGCCTTCGGCTATCAGCTCACCTTCGCCACCTCCGACACCCTCAACTTCGGCCAGGGGGATGCGCTGATGCTCGGCGCGCTGGTCGGCCTGACACTGGTCACGCTGGGCGTCAACTACTGGCTCATGATTCCGCTGGTGTGCCTGTTCGGCGCCGTGCAGGGCGCCGTGGTCGAGCGCATCGGCGTCCGTCCGGCCATCAAGATCAAGTCGGAATTCGGCTGGATCATGTCGACCATCGCGCTCGGCATCATCTTCAAGAACGTGGCCGAGAACGTCTGGGGCCGCGACGACCTCAAGTTCCCGTCGCCGCTGCCCGAAGCGCCGATCAAGTTCCTCAATGCCAACGTGCTGCCGATGGAAATCCTGGTGGTGGTCGGCGCCATCCTGATGATGCTGGCGGTCGAGCTGTTCAACCGCCGCTCGATCTATGGCAAGGCCGTGGTCGCGACCTTCAACGACCGCGACGCCGCCAAGCTGATGGGCATCAACACCGGGCTGGTGATCACCTTCTCGTATGCGCTGTCCTCGCTGACCGCGGCCTTTGCGGGCGTGCTGATCGCGCCGCTGACGCTGACCGGCGCCACGATGGGCGCGGTGCTGGGCCTCAAGGCCTTCGCGGTGGCGATCATCGGCGGGCTGACCAGCGGCATGGGGATCATCCTCGGCGGCATCATCCTCGGCATCGCCGAGACCACCACCGGCTTCTACCTGAGCACCGGCTACAAGGACGTGCCCGGCCTGGTGCTGCTGCTGATCGTGCTGGCGGTGCGCCCGGCGGGCCTGTTCGGCAAGACCGCGATCAAGAAAGTTTGACGCGCAAATGAATACAAGAATCGGACGCTTCCTTCTCGCCATCGTCGGTCTTGCAGCGCTCCTGCTGTTCCCGATCGGCATCGACAACCCGTACTACATCCACCTGCTCGAGACCATCATGATCTACGCGATCCTGCTGTTCGGGCTGGACATCGTGGTCGGCTACACCGGCCAGGTCTCGCTCGGCCATGCGGGTCTGTTCGGCGTCGGCGCCTACACCGCGGGCGTACTGGTCTACAAGCTCGGCGCGCCGCTGATGGTGGCGTTGATCGCCTCGATCGGCGTCACGGCGCTGTTCGGCGCGCTGCTGGCGCTGCCGGCGCTGCGCGTGACCGGGCCTTACCTCGCCATGGTCACGTTGGCCTTCGGCACCATCATCCAGATCCTCATCAACGAGATGGGCTTCCTGACCGAAGGGCCGATGGGCATCAAGCTCACGAAGCCGCCGCTGTTCGGCCACAAGCTCGACGAGCGCGAGTTCTACTGGCTGGTGGTGGTGATGCTGGTGCTGTCGCTGATCGTGGTGCACCGCATCCTGCGCTCGCACCTGGGGCGCGCCTTCGAGGCGCTGCGCGGCAGCCCGGTGGCGTCGGACTGCATGGGCGTGTCGGTGTACCGCTACAAGGTCTACGCCTTCGTGATCAGCGCCGGCTTCGCCGGGCTGGCGGGCAGCCTGTATGCGTACTCCGAGCAGTACATCTCGCCCAACACTTACAACTTCGAGCTCACCGTGCTGTTCCTGCTGGCGGTGATCATGGGCGGGCGCAAGAGCCGCATCGGCGCGATGCTGGGCGCCACCATCATCGTGCTGCTGCCCAAGCTGCTCGACGACGTCGAGCTGTTCCGCTACGTGTCGGTGGCCCTGGCGGTGCTGGTGATGATCGTGGCCGTGGTCGGCGTACAGAAAAAGCGCGTGACGCCCAAGCAGATGGCTATTCCCGTGGTCGGCAGCATCGCGCTCGCGGCCCTGTCGTTCTGGCTCCAGACCATGACCGACTGGCGGCTCTCGATCTTCGGCGTGATCATGCTGTTCGTCGTCTACTACCTGCAGGACGGCATCGTCGGCTTCGTGCGCAATGCGCTGAACCTGCGGCGGCCGAAGGCGCTGCAGGAGGCGGTCGGGGCGGGCGTGGCGCCGGCCGACGCGGTGTCGGTCGCGGCGATGGCCGGCGGGCAGCCCGAGCTGCTGCAGGCCGCGGGCGTGCTGATGCAGTTCGGCGGCCTGAAGGCGCTCAACAACGTCGATCTCACGGTCAAGCGCGGCACCATCCATGGCCTGATCGGACCCAACGGCTCCGGCAAGAGCACCATGATGAACGTGCTGACCGGCATCTACGTGCCGACCGCCGGCGCCATCAGCTTCGGCGGCCGTTCGCTGGTCGGGCGGACCTCGGCGGACATCGCGCTGTCGGGCATTGCGCGCACCTTCCAGAACGTGCAGCTGTTCGGCGAGATGACGGCGCAGCAGAATGTGCAGGTCGGGCTGCACCACACTTTCCGCAGCAACCTGTTCGACGTCGCGGTCCACACGCCGCGCTACCAGCGCGAGAGCGCGGCGGCGGCCAACCGGGCGCTGGGCCTGCTGAAGTTCGTCGGCCTCGAGGCCCTGGCGGCCGAGGAGGCGCGCAACCTGCCATACGGCAAGCAGCGGCTGCTCGAGATCGCCCGCGCCCTGGCGCTCGACCCGCAACTGCTGCTGCTCGACGAACCGGCCGCCGGCCTGACGGCGCCGGACATCAAGGAGCTGATCGCCATCATCCGCAAGATCCGCGAGCACGGCGTGACCGTGATCCTGATCGAGCACCACATGGACGTCGTGATGAGCATGTGCGACACGGTCTCGGTGCTCGACTTCGGCCAGAAGATCGCCGAAGGCGAGCCGGCCGCGGTGCAGGCCGACGCCAAGGTGATCGAAGCCTATCTCGGCGGCCAGGAAGCCGAGCCGCAGCCTGCCTGAGGAAGACCATGAACCCCCACGCTCATCACTTCGTGTATTCGCTGCCCCCCGAGGGGGCGCAGGCCTCCCTTGGGGCGGCCCGGCGGGAGGCCTGATCATGCTGACCATCCACAATCTCTCCGCCGGCTACGGCAAGGTGCAGGTGCTGCACGGCGTCTCGATCGAGGTGCCCAAGGGCAAGGTCGTGACCCTGATCGGCTCCAACGGCGCCGGCAAGACCACGACGATGCGCGCGGTGTCGGGAATGATCCAGCCGACGGCCGGCGAGATCACGCTCAACGGCAAGCGCATCGACGGGCTCGAGTCCTATCACATCGCCAAGCTCGGGCTGGCGCATTCGCCCGAGGGCCGGCGCGTGTTCGCGACCATGACCGTGACCGACAACCTGACGCTGGGCGCTTTCCCGCGCCTCACGGGGAGCCGGCCGCGCGGCGATGTCGCAGGCGATCTCGAACGCGCGCTCGACCTGTTTCCGCGCCTGAAGGAACGGCGCATGCAGTTGGCCGGCACGCTGTCCGGGGGCGAGCAGCAGATGCTCGCGATGGCCCGCGCCGTCATGCTGAACCCCGAGGTGGTGCTGCTCGACGAGCCGTCGATGGGCCTGGCGCCGATCCTGGTCGCCGAGGTGTTCCGCATCATCGAGCGGCTCAAGCGCGAGGGGGTGACCATGCTGCTGGTCGAGCAGTTCGCCGCCGCCGCGCTGGGCGTGGCCGACTACGGCTACGTGCTCGAGAACGGCCGCATCTCGCTGCACGGGCCGGCGGAGAAGCTGCGCAACGATCCGGGGGTGAAGGCGGCGTATCTGGGGAGCGGTCATTGACGCTGGTGGCCATTGATTTCGCAGGCGCACCCGCAAGGATCTGCTGCAGGCCACCGCGCGGAGAGGCGGCGAAGAAGCCGGATTGAAGGTCGGGCTGCAGCGCCGCGGCCGTGCCGCATTTCCCCGTGCGCCGTATCCTACGATTTGCGGCGCACCGCGCAGCCGATCCCGCTGGCGCACACTGCGACCACCCCCATTCCTTCCGACAGAAAAGCCCCCATGACCGTTCCCCCAGCCGCCCTCGAAGTCCTCCCGCGCGACATCTCCGCCTACCGCGAGGGCAACACCGGCATCGACTACGTACATCGCTTCGAATCCGGCAAGCCGGGCCCGCACGTGCTGATCAATGCGCTGACCCATGGCAACGAGATCTGCGGCATGGTGGCGGCCACGCATCTGCTGGACAGCGGCGTGCGGCCCAAGATCGGCACGCTGACCGTGAGCTTCGCCCACGTCGAGGCCTACAACGCCTTCGATCCCGAGAAGCCCTTCGACAACCGGCAGATCGTGCACAACCTCAACCGGGTCTGGTCCGACGAGTGGCTGGACGGCCCCGAGGACAGCCCCGAGCTGCGCCGCGCGCGGGCGCTGCGGCCGGTGGTCGGCGCCGCCGACCACATCCTCGACATCCATTCGACCAGCCAGGACGTGGTGCCGTTCTGGGTCTACCCCGACTTCGAACGCAATGCCCGGGTAGCGATGGCGATCGGCCTGCCGCCGGTGCACCTGCTGATGCCGAGCGGCCTCGGCTCGGGCACGCCGCTGATCCAGCACGGTCTGCACGCCGGCGCCGATGCGCCGGGCGCCGCGATGGTGGTCGAGTGCGGCCAGCACTTCAGGCAGAGCGCGGCCGATCTCGCGACCGAGGTGGCGCTGCGCTTCCTGGCCCACTTCGGCTTGATCGACAGGGCAGGGGCCACGCCCGACGCCGAGCCGCAGCGCCGCTTCGAGCTGCTGCAGACGCACATGATCCAGTTCGAGGACTTCCGCTTCGTGCGGCCGTTGATCGGCTTCGAGACTTTCGCCAAGGGCGAGCTGATCGCCACCCAGGGGCCGGACGAGATCCGCGCACCCTGCGACGACTGCACCGTCTTCATGCCGGCGCAGCGGGTGATCGTCGGGCGCGAGGCGGTCTACCTGACGCGGCCCCTGTGAGCCTCAAGCCGCGAGGAACAGCGCCGGGTCCACCATCGCGCGGTTCAGCATCACCGACCAGTGCAGGTGCGGCCCGGTCACGCGGCCGGTGGCGCCCACGGCGGCCAGGCGCTCGCCGGTCTCGAGCCCATCGCCGACCTTGGCATCGATGCGACTCAGGTGGCCGTACATCGTGAGCAGGCCGCCGCCATGGTCGAGCCAGACGGTGCCGCCGCTGAAGAAGTAGTCGCCGGTATCGATGACCCGGCCCGGCAGCGGCGCCAGCACCGGTGTGCCGGTGGCGGCCGCGATGTCCATGCCGCTGTGCGGATTGCGCGACTGGCCGTTGAAGACCCGGCGCAGGCCGAAGGAGCTGGAGCGCCGGCCCGGTACCGGCACCGCCATCTGCAGGTCCTGCAGGCGGGCTTCCGTGAGGGTGGCCATCACCGTCGCGAGGTGGGCGCGTTCGCGCTCGTAGCGGGCCTGGTCCGCAGGCGAGAGGTCGACCGTGCCCGGCGCCACCTTGAGGCGCTGCTCGCTGTATTTCTTGGGGGCGATCGCATAGTCGATCGGCCGCTCGGCGCCGTCTCCGGCGCGCACCGTGATGCGGGCCCTGCCCGGCGCCGCCGCGAGCGGAATGCCGACCAGCGCGGTCCACTCGATCGGGTCACCCAGCACCAGGACCGGGATGCCGGCTTCGGTGCGGGCCTCCGGCCGCGTCGGGGAGGGGCCGAGCGACAGCCGCGCCACGCCGCCCGGCACCTGGGCGCCATGCGGCCAGGCGTCGACCGGCTTGGCGACGGAAGAAGGTGCAGCCATGGCCTGGGTCGCCGGCAGTGCCAGCAGGCCCATCGTGCCGAGCAGCAGGAATCGGCGATGCATGGCGCGCGTCACTTGCCCCAGCTGTCGCGCATCCCGGCGGCGCGATTGAATACGCGCTGGCCCGCGGCAGCCGCCTTGGCATCGACCACGAAGTAGCCATGGCGCTCGAACTGGAAGCCGGCGCCGCCCTCAGCCGCGTTGGCCAACGAGGGCTCGACGAAGGCCTGGCAGGTCACGAGGCTGTCGCGGTTCAGTTCCTCGAGCAACTCGCCGCTGCCGGGCTGCGCGGCCGCGAACAAGCGCTCGTACAGGCGGATCTCGGCCGGCAGCGCATCGGCCGCCGCGACCCAGGTGATGTTGCCCTTGACCTTGATCGCGTCCGCGCCCGGCGTGCCGCTCTTGGTGTCGGGCACCAGCGTGGCCTGCACTTCCTGCAACCTGCCGTCGGCGTCGCGGGTGGCCCCGGTGCAGACGATCGTGTGGCCGTACTTCAGGCGCACCTTGTTGCCCGGGAACAGGCGGAAGAAGCCCTTGGGCTGGACGTCCTCGTAGTCGGTGCGCTCGATCCAGACCTCGCGGCCGATCTTGAAGCGGCGCTGGCCGTGCTCCGGGTGGTGCGGGTGCACCGGTGCCGTGCACTCGTCGATGAAGCCGGCGCCCATCAACGCGTCCCAGTTGGTGATGACCAGCCTGACCGGGTCGAGCACCGCCATCGCGCGCGGCGCGATCGGGTCGAGCGTGTCGCGCAGCGCGGCCTCGAGGCTGGCGTAGTCGATCCAGCCGCCGGACTTGGTGACGCCCGATCGCTCGCAGAACAGCTTCAGCGCCTCGGGCGTGTAGCCGCGGCGGCGCAGACCGGCCAGGGTCGGCATGCGCGGGTCGTCCCAGCCGTCGACATGATTCTCTTCGACCAGCTGGCGCAGCTTGCGCTTGCTGGTGATCACGTGGGTGACGTTGAGCCGCGCGAACTCGTACTGGCGCGGATGCGGCGAGGCGATCAGGCCGCCTTCGGCCAGGCGATCGAGCAGCCAGTCGTAGAAGGGCCGCTGGTCCTCGAACTCGAGCGTGCAGAAGCTGTGCGTGATCTGTTCCAGCGCGTCCTCGATCGGATGCGCGAAGGTGTACATCGGATAGATGCACCAGGTGTCGCCGGTGTTGTGGTGGGTCGCGCGGCGGATGCGGTAGAGCGCCGGATCGCGCATGTTGATGTTGGGGCTCGCCATGTCGATCCGGGCCCGCAGCACGGCGGCGCCGTCCTCGAGCTGGCCGTCGCGCATGGCGCGGAAGCGCGCCAGGTTGTCCTCGGGCGTGCGATTGCGGAACGGGCTGTCGGTGCCGGGCGTGTTGAAGTCGCCACGGGTGGCCCGGATCCGCTCGGCGCTCTGTTCGTCGACGTAGGCCAGGCCGGCACCGATCAGATACTCCGCCGCCCGGTACATGAAGTCGAAGTAGTTACTCGCGAAGTACACGTGCTCGTCGACTTCGCCCGGTTTGGCGGGGTTGTCGGCCAGTCGGGTGTCGTAACCCAGCCATTTCACGGCATCGCGAATGGCATCGACGTACTCCTGCTCCTCTTTTTCGGGGTTGGTGTCGTCGAAGCGCAGGTGGCAGACGCCGCCATATTCCTTCGCCAGCTCGAAATTGAGCCAGATGCTCTTGGCGTGCCCGATGTGCAGGTAGCCGTTGGGCTCGGGCGGGAAGCGCATGCGGACCTTGGCCGGATCCTGCATGCCTTGGGCGTGATGGATGGCATCCCCCGGGGAGCCGCCCCATTTGCGGGTGGAATAATGGCCCTGTTCGAGGTCGCTTTCGATCACGTGGCGCAGGAAATTGCTCGGCTTGGTGCTGTCGATGTCTGCAGGGGAAGTCATATCCGCTCATTCTAGGTGGGCCTCCGGGGGTGTTACCTTTGGCAACCTTCTTCACAGAGCCGCGTGCACCAGGTTCACATCTCACGCGTTCAATACATTACATGGGCGGCCAATACCCGCTTCAAAGGAGTTTCACGATGAACGTCAACCGTACCAAGTTCTTCAAATGGGCCGCTGCCGGCGTCGTCGCCGCGGGCGCGCTGTTCGCCGCCGCCTCGGCCAGTGCGACCGTCGGCTGGTCGGTCGGTGTCAACGTTCCGGGCGTGGCGATCGGGGTCGCCACTCCGCAGCCTTACTACGCACCCGCCCCGGTGTACGTGGCGCCCGCGCCGGCCTACTATCCGCCGCCGGCCGTCTACTACCGCCCGGCGCCCCCGGTCTACTACCGTCCGGCTTCCGTGTACTACGCGCCGCCGCCGGTCTACTACCGTCCGGCCCCGGGCTACTACCGCCACCACGGTCACGGCCACGACCGCTACTACCGCTGAGCGGCAGACACTCCGTTTGCCTGCTGTCACATCGAAAAACCGGCCCCGTCGAACGGGCCGGTTTTTTTTGGTGCCGGCCCAGGCCGGCGCCGGGCCGCCCCCAGGCGGCCTGCGGCCCCCCTGGGGGGCAGCGACCCACACGCAGTGGGGGAGCGTGGGGGCGATCCAGGCCGGCGCCGGGCCGCCCCAAGGCGGCCTGCGGCCCCCTGGGGGGCAGCGACCCACACGCAGTGGGGGAGCGTGGGGGCGATCCAGGCCGGCGCCGGGCCGCCCCAAGGCGGCCTGCGGCCCCCCTGGGGGGCAGCGACCCACACGCAGTGGGGGAGCGTGGGGGCTCTACTTTCACATGGCCCGGAACAGGTGGGCATAGAGCCGGCTGACCGGAATCCTGTCGCCGCGCCCGCGCAGGCTCAGCTGCTGCCGGCCGGTTTCGTCGCGGTGCACCGCCTCGATCGCGCTGCTGCGCACGACCACCGCGCGATGCACCTGCCAGAACACCTCGGCGTCGAGCTGCGGCAGCAATTGCTTGAGGGGCGTGCGGATCAGGTACTCGTGCGTGGCAGTCAGCACGCGGACGTATTTGTCGGCGGCTTCGAAGTAAAGCACTTCGTCGATCGGCACCATGCGCACCGTGGATCCGCCAGCCTCGCTGGCGTTGATGAACCTGAGCGGCGCGCCGGCGGCACCCGGGCCCGATGATCCGGCGCTGGCCAGCAGCCGGCGCCATTGCGCCAGCGTCTGCTCCAGCGCGGCGGGCGCGATCGCTTCGGCGGGCGCCTGGGCAGCCAGCGCCTGCCTGAGCCGCGCGGCGGTCCGGCGCAGCCGTTCGGGCTGGACCGGCTTCAGCACGTAGTCGATCGCCTGCGCCTCGAAGGCGCGTGCCGCGTATTCGTCGTAGGCGGTGACGAAGACCAGCTGCGGCATCGGCGCCTCGTCGGCCGGCCAGCTGTCGGCCAGTTCGGCCGCGGCGCCCAGCCCGTCGAGGCCCGGCATCCGGATGTCGAGGAACAGCACCTGCGGCAGCAGCCGCAATGCCTCCTGCACGGCGCTGGCGCCGTCGCCGACCGTGGCGACGACATCGAGCTCCGGCCACGCGGCGGCCAGTTCGGCCTGCAGCGCCCGGGCCAGCAGGGGTTCGTCTTCGGCGATGAGTGCGGTGGCTTTCATGTGTTCAGGTGGGGAATACGACCGTCGCGAGGGTCCCGCCGGTGGCCGTGGTTTTCAGCGTCAAGCTGCCGTGCGCGCCATAGACCGCGATCAGGCGTTCGCGCACCTGGGTCACGCCGAAGCCGCCGCCATCGTTTGCAGGCGTGGCCCTCAGACCGACGCCGGTGTCGCAGACTTCGATGCGGATCTGCGGCTGGCCGTCTTCGGGGCGGTTCTCGCGCCGCGCACGGACGCTGATCTCGCCGCCCTCGACTTTCGATTCGAGGCCGTGCCGAATGCTGTTCTCCACCAGGGGCTGCAGCAGCAGCGGCGGGACAGGCAGGTCGCGCAAGGCCTCGGGCAGGTCGAGCGTGTAGCGCAGGCGCGGCCCCATGCGCACCGACATGAGCTCGAGGTAGTCGCCCAGCCGATCGAATTCGGAGGCCAGCGGATGCGAGGTGGCGCGCGAGCCGGCAAGGGTGACGCGCAAGTAGTTGTTGAGATGGTCGAGCATCTCGACCGCGCGCGGCGGGTCGAGCGTGATCAAGGCGCGCAGGTTGGCCAGCGTGTTGAACAGCATGTGCGGCTCGAGCTGGGTCTCGAGCAGCTTGAGCCTGGCTTCGCCGGCGTCGCGTTCGGCGGTGACGATCTTGGCCGTGAGTGCGGCAGCCTTGCCGCGGGCGTGGAAGTAGAAGCTGGCGGCGGCGCCGGCGACGACGGTGATGACCAGGCTGATGGTGTTGTCGCGCGGCGTCGAGACATTGCGGTAATTGAACAGGAAATCGCCCACGCGGTCGCCGACCAGGAAGCCGCAGCCGATGCCGACGGCGGTCAGCAGCAGGCCACGCCAGCCCTTCGGCCAGCCATGGCCGCCGCTGCCGTCGCCGTGACAGTGGCGCGGGTCGACGAGGTAGCGCCCGAACTCGATGACGGCCCAGGTGATGGTGCCCACGGACAAGGCATAGCCGACCTGCATCAGGTAGGTCTTGTTTGGCCAGATCGCCGTGGTCAGCACCGCCACCACGCAGCAGAAGGCGATGACTTGCAGGTAATGCCGGCCCGCGCTGGACCAATGGATCTTCATGGCGCCAGATTCTGGACGAAGAAGCGGGCGATGGCGCCGTAGACGGCAGGCAGGCTGGCCCGGTCGAAGCCCGGCGGGTCGTTCAAGAGCCGGGCCGCGCGGGGCGGCAGCTCGGGCGGCTGGGGCGACAGGATCGAGCCGTGGCCCGCGGCCGGCATGTCGGCGACCAGCACGCAGCCGGCGCCGCAGGCGGCGCGCACCGCGTCGATGTGCCATTGCGGAGCGAGCCAGTCGTCCCGGCCCGCGCGCACCAGTCCGAGCGGAATCCGCGGTGTCGCGAGCGAGGCCATGTCGACGGGCGCGGCCATGGGCACGGCCGCCACCGCGGCCGTGATCCTCGGATCGGTCCAGGTTTCGAGCGTGGTCTGGCTGCCCAGTTTCCAATGGATTGCGCGGCGAGCGACCGCCAGGCGCAAGCCGTCGAACAGGCTGCCCGTGAGCGCGCTCGCCAGTCCCACGCAGGCCGGGAAATCCTGGGCCAGGTGCACCTGGCAATGGGCGTCCAGCAAGGCCGGCGACCAGCGCGCGCCGGCCAGGGTCAGCGCCGTGAGGCCGCCGGCAGACATCCCGTAGACGCCGACATGCTTGAAGTCGAGCAAAGGCGCGAAGCGCGCGTCGGCGGCCATCGCGTCGATTGCTTGCGACACCTCTTTCGGCCGGTGGCGCCATGTCGCCGGGCCGACATCGCGCATGTCGCGGAAGTTGTCGCCGGCGTGTTCCGGCATGGCGACGGTGAAACCGGCGTCCACCAGCGCGATCGCCAGGTCGGCCTGCGGCCAGGGCGAGCCGCCGGAGCCGTGCGACATGACCACGAGGCGGCCGTTGCCGCGCAGTGGGGCGGCGTCGGCGGCCAGCTCGAAGGAGAAGGGGCCGCGGCTGAAGCGGGCGGGCGTGGCGGCGGTCGGGTAGAACACCGTGACCGGGCCGGTGTCCGACGGCGCCGGCAGCAGCGCGACGCCGGTGGCGGCCGATGCGGCGTGGCCCAGCAGGCCGAACAGGGCCAGCGCCAGCAGCTGTCGCATGCCGGCCTTCACCACGGGTCTCCCTTGGCGCCGCCGGCCAGCCGGGCGCGTTCGCGTTCCGTCATGCGCTCCAGCAGTGCGCCGCCTGGTGGCAGCAGCCAGACCGCGGCCCCATGGGCCAGCAGGCCGACGCCCCAGCCCAGCAGCGGGTAGATGGCCCAGGCGCGTCCGTTCGCCGCCGACAGGCCGATCAGGCCGAGGTTGACGATGGCATAGATGGCCGCATGGGTGAACCAGCCCAGCTTGGCCTTGGCGCGTCGCCGGGCGAGCGCTTCGATGCGTGATGATTCGGTGGTGGACATGGAGGTCTCGTGGATTGTGCAGAAAGGGGCCGGATTCAGGCACCGGTGGTGCCGGCCGCCAGGCGATCCTCGCGGATCGCCAGCTTCCAGAGCCGCAGCGCGCGGCCGGCGAAGACGCCGCTGAAGACGCCGTACAGCAGCGCGATGGCCAGCGCGAAGGCGGCGTCGTGGCGGACCTCCGGATGCATCGCCAGGGTGGCGCCGACCCCGTATTTGGTGAAGAAGATGCCCATCATGAGCAGCAGCGGCACGGCGCTGCCCGCGACGTGGAAGCGCCGTGTCGCCTCGTCGTAGCGCGTGCCGGCCGGCAATCCGCGCCGCAGCACCAGGGTCAGCGCCACCCCGGCCGCCGCGGCCCAGGCCAGCAGGCTCGAGCTCGAAGCGCCGAAGGCCGAGGCCACGCCATAGATCGACAGGCCGGTCATCACGACCGGCATCACCGTTGCCCGGCCCAGGCTCATGCTGTGGGCCAGCAACTGCCTGGCGCCGAGCCACAGCAAGGTGGCAAACAGGATGTAAACCCACTTCGGGGTGTGCAGGAAGATCTGGGTCAGCATGGAAGGCTCCTTGAAGGTTGGAAGAACGGGTGTGCGGAAGGGGTCAGGCAAGGCCCAGCCACTGGCTCCAGACCAGCTGGCCGAGATAGCGATGGGGCAGCAGCGTGAAGGCGCCGGCCACGATGCAGGCGCTGATGTAGGTCGCTTGCATCGCGATCCGGTGGCCGCGGATGTCGCCCTGGGCGAGCTTCCAGAAGGCGCGCGAGAGACCGAGGAAGGTGGCCGGCACCAGCAGGTGCACCAGCGTGTAGCCGCCGATGTTGGGCAGCTTGAAGTCCCGGATGAACAGCGCCGACAGCGCCGCCATCACGATCAGCGTGACCCAGGCGTAGCCCAGCGCGCGGTGCAGGCGCGGCCGCTGGGTCCGGCTCTGGCGGGCCCAGAGCACCACCGGCCCGAGGACCAGGGCGGAAGCGGCGGCGGCGAGGTGGATGGCGATGACCGGGGACATCTGCATGGTGGGCTCCTGAAGGGGATGGGCGGACTGTGCCGAGCGTCCGCGGCGTCCGCCACGGCCATGCGACGAACTGCGCCTGGGCGGCGCGAGTTGCATTCGGTGATCGCCAGACGCGGGCGTCAACACCGGCTTTACCGAGGCTTTACGGTTCGTGGGGGCTGGGCGCTACGATTCGGCGCTCCACTACGGGCTGCCGTATTCACGCCCTTTCACCGATGTCGTCCCCCCTTCCCGAGTCCGCCCCCGAACACCTTCCCGCGACCCGTCCCGAACCCTCCCGGCGGCGGCGCTGGGTCGGCAGCGGGGTGGCGCTCGCGCTGGTGCTGGCGCTGGGCGGCGGGGCCTGGTACCTGATCAAGCGCTCGGGCGAGCCGGCCGGCGGCCGGCCGAACTTCGGTGGCGCCAGCTCCACGGTCGGCCATGCGGCCGCCAGGCGCACGGACATGCCGATCATGATCGACGCGCTCGGCACGGTGACGCCGCTGGCGACCATCACGCTGAGGCCACAGGTCGGCGGCGTGCTGACCGAGGTGCTCTATACCGAGGGCCAGACCGTCGGCAAGGGCCAGCTGCTGGCCCGCATCGACCCGCGCCCCTACGAGCAGGCGCTGATGCAGGCCCAGGGCAACCGGGTGCGCGACGAGGCGCAGCTCGAGGCCGCCCGCGTCACCTTGTCGCGCTACCGCACGCTGCTGGGCCAGGACTCGATCGCGCGCCAGGACGTCGACACCCAGGCCGCGCTGGTCAAGCAGCTCGAAGGCACCGTGACCACCGACCGCGCGGCCGAGGCCGCCGCCAAGCTCAACCTGGACTACACCCGCGTCACGGCGCCGGTGGCCGGGCGCATCGGGCTGCGCACCGTCGATCCGGGCAACACGGTGACGGCCAACGCGACCACCGGCATCGCGGTCATCACGCAAATGAACCCGATCGACGTCCAGTTCGCGGTGCCGCAGGATCGGGTGCCCGACATCCAGGCCCAGCTCGCGAAGGGCGAGGCGCTGCCGGTCAAGGCGCTCGACCGGGTGCGCAGTGCGGTGCTCGACACCGGTACTTTTTCGACCCTCGACAACGTGGTCGACACCAGCACGGGCACGGTGCGGGCCAAGGCGCGCTTCGCCAACACCGGCACGCCGCTGTTCCCGAACCAGTTCGTCAACGTTCAGATGGTGCTGCGCACGGTCGATGCGATCGTGGTGCCGGTGACCGCGGTGCGCATCGGGCCCAACGGCAATTTCGTCTACGTGGTGAATGAAGACCGGACGGTGTCGGTGCGCCCGGTGAAGCGCGGCGAGGCCACGGTCGACGTGGTGGCGATCACCGAAGGCCTGAAAGCCGGCGAGGACGTGGTCACCGAAGGCGGCGACCGCCTGAAGGACGGCGCCCGGGTGGTCCTGCAGGGCGACAACCCGGCGACGGCGCCGCGCCCCGGCGCCTCCGGCCCGCGCGGGCCGCGCA
>NZ_JBFUHO010000041.1:0-69684 GCF_056402355.1 Variovorax sp. P4_B11 | reverse complement strand
CGCGCGCCTCGCGGCCGGCCTTGAGCCAGGCCGGGCTGGCGTGGCGCCGGCCGCGCGCGTCGGCCCCCATGTTGGGCGCGCCGCCGAAGCCGGCGATGCGCCCGAGCGTGGCGGTCGAGCTGTTGCCGTCGAGGTCGACCTGCAGGGTCGAGCCGATGAACAGGTCGCAGGCGTAGTGGCCCGCCGCCTGGCAGAAGGCCCGGTTGCTGCGCAGGCTGCCGTCGGGCCCGGTGAAGAAGACATCGGAGCGGGCCCGGACGTAGTCCTCCATGCCGAGCTCGGAGCCGAAGGAATGCACCGACTCGACCCAGCCGGCCTCGATCGCCGGGATCAGCGCCGGGTGCGGGTTCAGCGCCCAGTGCTTGGCGATCCGGCCCTTGAGGCCCAGCGATTCGGCGTAGGTCGGCAGCAGCAGCTCGATCGCCGCGGTGTCGAAGCCGATGCCGTGGTTCAGGCGCTGCACACCGTACTCGGCGTAGATGCCCTTGATCGCCATCATCGCCATCAGCACCTGGATCTCGCTGATCTGCGCCGGGTCGCGCGTGAACAGCGGCTCGATGAAGTTCGGGCTCGGCGCCTGGACCACGAAGCTCACCCAGTCGGCCGGGATGTCGATGCGCGGCAGGGTCGTGGTCCGGCCGTCGACCAGCTCGTTGACCTGGGCGATCACGATGCCGCCCGAGAAGGCGGTGGCCTCGACGATGGCCGGCGTGTCCTCGGTGTTGGGCCCGGTGTAGAGGTTGCCCTCGGCGTCGGCCGCCTGCGCCGCCACCAGCGCCACCTTGGGCGTCAGGTCGACGAAGTAGCGTGCGAACAGTTCCAGGTAGGTGTGGATGGCGCCGATCTCGATCCGCCCGGCCGACACCAGCCCGGCGAGCCGCGCGCCCTGCGGCCCCGAGAAGCTGAAGTCGAGCCGTGCGGCGATGCCGTTCTCGAAGACGTCGAGGTGCTCCGGCAGCGCCAGCACCGACTGCACCATGTGCAGGCCGTGCACGCGCTGCGGATCGAGCCGCACCAGCGCCTTCGCCAGGAAGTCGGCCTGCTTCTGGTTGTTGCCCTCGAGGCAGACGCGGTCGCCGGGTTCGAGCACCGCTTCGAGCAGGGTGCCGATGGCCTCGGTGGCGACGCGCTTGCCCGCAAGCTGCGCGCCGAGCGCTTCGGCCGCGCGTGCGAGCCGGGCCGCGCGGTTGTCGGCCTTGGTGTTCCAGTTCATTCGGTCCATGGATGTGGCCCTCACGCCATGATGGCCTTGACGGCGAAGAACAGCAGCGATGGCCCGAGCAGGCAGCCGAGGCCGGTGTGGAAAGTGGCGACCAGCGCACCGTAGGGGACCAGCTTGCGGTCGGTGGCGGCGAGGCCGGCCGAGACGCCGCTGACGGTACCCGCCAGGCCGCCGAACACCATCGCCGAGCGCGGCGTCTTCAAGGCCAGGAAGCGGGCCGCGATCGGCGTGCCGACCATCACGATGATGGCCTTGACGAGCCCGGTGGCGATGCTGAGCGCCATGACGTCGGGGCTGGCGCCGATCGCCGCGCCGGTGACCGGGCCGACGATGTAGGTCACCGCACCGGCGCCGATGGTCGTCATGCTCACCGCATCCGAATAGCCGAAGCTCCAGGCGATGGCCGCGCCGACGACGAAGGGCAGCACGGTGCCCAGCAGCAGCGCGACGACACCGATCAGCCCGGCCTTGCGGGCCTCGGTGGCCTGCACTTCGAAGGCCGTGGCGACGATCGCGAAATCGCGCAGCATCGCGCCGCCCATCAGGCCGATGCCGCCGAACAGCGACACATCGGCCAGGCCCTTGTGGCCACCGGTCTGGGTGCCGCCCCAGTAGGCCAGCGCCAGGCCGATCACGATCGCGATGGCCGAGCCATGGACGCGGCCGAAAGTCAGCCGCTTCGAGATCTGTCCCGAGACCAGGACGATCAGGCCGACCACCGCGAAGGCGGCCACGAGGCCGTTCTGGGCCGCTGCTTTCTGCAGGATTTCGAGCATGGTGTTCACTCCGCTTCGGTCAGGAGGGGGTTGTCGTGCAGCAGCGGCGCGGGGACCGCCGGCTCCGCGGCCGGGCGCTCCATCCGGTTGATCAGCGCGATGACGACCGCGCAGACCGCGACCGCGGCGACCGCCGACAGCAGGGCCACCGGGCCGCCGCGCAGCGCCGCGACCATGTCCTGCTGGGCCGCCATCGCGACCACGACCGGGATGTACATCGCGCCCCAGTACTCCACGCCGAGTTCGGTCAGCTTGGGCAGCTTGTTGTTCTTCTGCATGGAGAGCCGGGCGAAGATCAGCAGCAGCATCGCGATGCCGACGCCGCCGACGTTGGTCTTGACGCCGAGCGCCTGCCCGAGCAGGTCGCCGATGAAGATGCCGAGCAGGTGGCAGACGGCCAGCAGCGCGGTGCCGTAGATGATCATGACTTGTCTCCTGGATCGGGCTGCGCGAAGGCGCTGTTCCCTGGAGACGAAAGGTACCGGCCGGCGCCGGTCCGATCAATTAAGCAGCGCTCGCGAAAACGTCGCGGAGCGAAACGATCGGGGGTTAACCCTGAGCCAGGTCGGCGCGGGCCATGCGGCACACCGCCAGCAGCGCGAGCAGGTTGGGGTCGCGCTCGCGCGTGCGCAGGAAGCTCACGCCGATCTTCTGGCGCATGAGGTAGCGCGGCTGCAAGGGGATCAGTTGCACCCGCTGCGGCATCACGCCGCGCACGCGGCCCGGCAGCAGCGTGTAGCCGATGCCGCCGCTGACCAGGTTCATCAGCGAGAAGATGTCGCCGGTCTCCATGACCACGTCGGGCGTGAAGCCGGCGATCCGAAAGGCTTCGCGGAAGCCGCTGTAGGTCACGAAGCCTTCGCTCAGGCTGACGAAACGCTCGCTGGCGCAGGCGCTCAGGTCGACCGCCTCGAGCCGGCCGTAGGGCGAGCCGGCCGGCGCGGCGAAGAAGATGTCGTCGTCGAAGAGCGGTTCGCTCTCCAGGTCGGGCGCGCCCTCGGGCATCCCGATCAACGCGGCATCGACCGCGCCGTCGCGCAGCTTCTGCAGCAGGTCGGCGTTGGAGCCGAGCACCAGTTCCAGCTGCAGTTCGGGCTTGCGCACCTTCATGCCCATCACGATCGCGGGCACGGTGCGGCTGGTGAGCGAGTAGAGCGAGCCGATGCGGATCCGGTCGGCCGAGTAGCCGGCCACCTCGCGGGTCGAGCGGATGCCCTGGGACATGGTGCGCAGCACGTCGCGCGCGACCTCGGCCAGGGCCTGGGCGGCTTCGGTCGGATGGAGATTGCGGCCCTCGTGGCGAAACAGTGCGCAGCGCATTCCGTTTTCGAGCGCATGCAGGGCCCGGTGGACGGTGACGGTGCTGGTGTCGAGCCGCTCGGCGGCACGCGCGAGATTGCCGGTCTCCATGAAGGCGAGCAGGATCTCGAGCCTGCGAAAGGTGATGTCGTCGTCGACGCGCTCGTCCATGGGCTGCCTGCGGGGCGGGGTGCGATGCGCGCTATCTTACGCAGGCACCCGTGCCGCCCCCGCGGCGGCTGGCGGCTCAGGCCACGAAGCGGGGGAGCGTGGGGTCAGGCCGGCGCCGGGCCGCCCCAAGGCGGCCTGCGGCCCCCCGGGGGGCAGCGACCCACACGAAGTGGGGGAGCGTGGGGGTCAGTCAGGCCGGCGCCGGGCCGCCCCAAGGCGGCCTGCGGCCCCCTCGGGGGGCAGCGACCCACACGAAGTGGGGGCGCGTGGGGGTCAGCTCGCGGCCCGCTCGTGCCGGTCGGCGGCCGCGAACAGGTCGTCGGCAAAGCTGCGGTCGGTGCGGGCGAAGGTCCAGGCCCATTCACGGACCGCGTCGGCTTCGGCCTTGCGCGACGGCGGGGCTTCGGGGGCTGCCGCCTTCCAGCCGGTCAGCAGCCGGAGGCCGAGGGACAGGACATGCGACAGGGCGCGGGCCGCCGGCGAGGCGCCGGGAGCATCGACGGAAAGACCGTTGGCGAGGATCGTGGACATGGGGTTCTCCTGAAGCCCCAACGCGAATTCGCACAGGGCTGGCGCAATTATAAGGGTTAACCCTAATTCGTGCTGGACCCGGTACCAGACCCGTGAAACCCGCATCGTGCCTGGCGAGCTCATTCGTTACCATGGCGCGGGCCGCTCCGACCCGCCTCCATCCAAGACCGGCACATGGCTGACACGAAATTCGATTCCGACTCGCTGCCCGGCGTCGTATCAACCGCCGCCTCGGACCTGTCGAGTCTGCGGCCCAGCCTGGTCGAGAACGCCCTGACCCAGGCGCTGCCCCTGCCCGACATCATGTTCGGCGGCGCCGTGCTGGTCTTCGTGATCATGTTCCACGCTTTCTGGATCCGCATCATCACGAGCTCGTATCTCAAACGGACCCACGCGCTGCGCCTGCGCGCTTCGCTGTGGCGTGCCGACCTGCTGTTCACGGTCACGGTGATGATGCTGCTGGCGCTGCACCTGGCCGAGGTGGTGGTCTGGTCGGCCGCGCTGAAGTTCGGCGACATCGTGGGCGACTGGTCGAGTGCGGCCTACTTCGCGGCCAACTGCTACACCGCGCTGGGAGAGCCGTTCTCGCTGCCGCGCGCCTGGCGCATCGTGCCCCCGATCATCGGCATCTCGGGCATCTTCGCCTTCGCCTGGACCGCCAGCGTGCTGGTCAACTTCGTGGCGCGCTACAACGAGCTCCGGGCCGACATCCTGGGCCACACGCAGGCGGGCAAGCCGGGCGACCGCGCGACGCTTCCGTAGCGGCGCACGGGTATCGCGGGCGGCCCGCACGCCCGGGCCGATACCATCGGCGGCATGAGTCCAAAGCGCCCACGCATCTACCTGGCCGGCCCCGATGTCTTCTTTCCGGGGCGCGAAAGCATCTTCGCTGCGCTGAAGGCGCACTGCGATCGCCTGGGCCTGGCCGGTGTCGCGCCGACCGACGCCCCGCTGGCCCTGCCGCCGGCGGCGAACGACGACGAGCGGGCACAGGCCATCTACGAAGGCAACGCCGCGCTGATCCGCGAAGCCGACGGCGTCATCGCCAACCTGATGAATTTCCGCGGCCAGGAGCCCGACTCCGGCACGGTGTTCGAGGTCGGATACGCCGTCGCGCTCGGCAAGCCGGTGGTCGGATACGGCGTTCCGCGGGGAAGCTATGCGGACCGCGTGCAGGCCGCGATTCCGTGCCGGCGCGACGCTGCCGGCGTGGTCACCGAGCTGGCCGGCGGGACGACGGTCGAAGGGCTCGGACAAGCGCTGAATCTCATGCTCGCGCGATCGATCGCGTTCGCACCCGACGCCGCGGCGGCGCTCGACAGTCTGGCGCAGAAGCTGACACGCGGATCGCCGGCGACGCACTGAGCAAGGTCGCCCGGGTTCAGGCGGCCTCGGGCCGCAGCCAGCGCAGCGCGTAGCTGCGCAGTGCCTCGATCTGCTGCCCGATCAGGCTGAGTTCGGTGCCCACCAGCTGCGTGGCCGGGTCGCCCTCGCCGTCCGGCCCGGCCAGGCCGGCCAGCCGCTGGACCTCCGACACCCGGCCCGTCATCGCCTCGAGTGCCTCCGCCGAGGCCTGCTCGATGTTCGCCGCCAGTGCCTCCAGGGCCTCCGCCGCTGCGGCCGCCACCGCGTGCAGCGCGGCCGCGTGCGCGGCGCTGCGCAAGGCCACGCGGTGCGCACCCAGCGCCGAAAGATAGCTCAGCAGGGTGTGCGACTGGATCAGGAAGCGCAGCGCGACGCCGGCCCGCGGCCGCACCCGTGCGGGCTCGCGGAACATCTCGGAGACGGCGACCGCCAGCGCCGCGTCGGCGTTGTGGGCGTTGCGCCGGGCCAGCCGGTAGGCCAGGTCGTCCCGCGCGCCGGCGTGGTACTGCTGGGCGATCCCGCGCAGATAGAGCGCCTGGTTGCGCATCGCCGCAGCCGCCAGTTCGTTGAAGCGCCGCGCCTGCCAATGCGGCAGCACCAGCACCATGGCCAGCCCGGCGATCAGGCTGCCGATCGCGGTATCGACCAGCCGCGGCACGATCAGCACGCCGCCGTCGCCCACCTGGTTGAAGCACATCAGCACCAGCACCGTCATGCTGGCCGTGGCCAGCAGGTAGCGCGTGCTGCGCGTCGCGAAGAAGAGCACGCCGGCCGCCACGGCCAGCAGCGCCTCGACCAGGTGCTGGGGAAACAGGTCGAGCAACGCCCAGCCGATCACCACGCCGACCGCGGTGCCCGCCATGCGCTGGCCCATGCGCAACACCGTATCGCCCCATGTCTGCTGGCAGACGAAGAGCGTGGTCAGCAGAATCCAGTAGCCCTGCGCGGGATGGATCACGCGCATCAAGCCATAGCCGGCCGCCAGCGCGAGCGCCAGTCGCAGCGCGTGGCGGAACAACGGCGATCGCGGCGTGAGCTGGCGCCGGACCCGCTCGAGCGCATCGCGCCAGGAGCGCGGCGAGCGATCGAACAGGCCCATGTCCGTGCGTCCGGCCCGCGCCGAGGGCTGGGTGGCGCCGGCCAGCTGGCCGTCGAGCTGCTCCAGGTTGCGCGCGAGCGCCTCGACCGACGCCAGCAGCGCCAGTCGCACCGGCTCTGCGGCATGCGAGCGCTCGTGCGCGATCGCGCTGCGCAGGTCGGCCAGCGCCTGCACCGTCGCACTGTCGGCGGCGAAGGGCTCGCGCCGCTCGATCGACAGCCCGAGCCGTTCGCAGGCCTCGCCCTGCAGGCGCAGCACGCGCTGGCAACGGTAGAGCAGGTCGCTGTGGAAGAAGGCGTCCGCCAACGCGTTGTAGTCGTCATGGGACGAGCTCGCGCGCTCGTGCACGTCCTGCGCGATCAGGTAGAGGCCGCGGTAGCGCGCGATCCGCCCGGTGGGCGCGCGGGCACCGATGCGCCTGAAGATGCTCTCCTTGGCGGCATTGAGTTCGGCCACCACTTCCGCATTGAGCTGCGACAGCGACAGCCGCTTGCGCTCGATGTCGATGCCGCGCAACGGCTCGAACAGCGAGGCCTTGAAACGCACATAGTGGCCCAGCACCGCATACAGCCGGGCCAGGCGCGCCTGCACCGGCTGGGCCGGAAAGGCCACGCACCAGGCCACCGAGAAGACGCCGTACCAGGCGGCGCCGGCGAGCAGCAGCAGCAGCTCCAGGCGGCGTTCGACTGGACCCGCGAGCGGGTGGTTGCCGATGCCGAGCGTGGCGTACATCGCGAGGATCAGCGTCGCGTAGCCGATCGCCTTGTAGCGCGCCTCGACCGCCCCGAGCATCGTCAGCCAGAACGCGGCCAGCGCGAGGCCGGCGATGAACGGGATGGGCATGTCGATCAAGGCCGACACCGCGAAGGCGGCCCCCGCGAAGCAGGCCAGCGTGACCATCTGGGTGCGATAGCGCCCCCGCCCGCTGTCGTCGGTCTCGGCCAGCGCGCTCGCGATCGCGCCGAGGAACAGCGGGGTCACGGCCTCCATCCGCGCCATGGCGCCGCACGCCGCCATCAGGCTGCCGAGGGTCAGCAGCACACGCAGCGCCTGGGCCTGGCCCGAGCCCCACCTGTGCAGCCGTTGCGGAAAGGTATCGATCACGAAAGAGAGCATGCCACCGCTTCTCGCAGGATGCGTGCCACGACCCCTGCCCCCGCGCAAGGGCTGCGCGCGGCACGGTGTCCTACGCGGTACTGCTCGCGTAGTACCGCGACTTGTCCTCGTACATGGCGCGGTCGGCCCTCAGCAATGCCGCTTCCAGCTGGTCCCCGGAAGCGCAGGTCGCCACGCCGATCGCCAGGCTGACGGCACGCCCGCTCTGCCCCGCATGGAACTGGTTGTTGAGGTCGAGCAGCGACAGGATGCGCTCCCGCATGGCCGCGGCGCCGCGCTCGTCGGTCGTGGGCAGCAGCACCGCGAACTCGTCGCCGCCGACGCGCGCCGGCCAGCCGGGCGCGTCCACGGCCTTGGAGAGCACTTCGCCGACGCGGCGCAGCAAGGCATCGCCGGCGGCGTGGCCGTCCTCGTCGTTGGTGCGCTTGAGTCCGTTGAGGTCGATCGCGATGACGGACACCGGCCAGGGGCCCTTGCGCGACAGCCGGTGCAGCTCTTCGGTATAGAAGGCGCGGTTGCACAGCTGCGTCAGCACGTCGTGCTTTCCGAGGTACTCGAGGTAGGCCTCGGCCTTCTTGCGCGCCGTGATGTCGACCAGCGACACCAGCACCAGGTCCCAGGTCTGCAGGTGGTGCTGCAGCACGGTGAACTGCATGTGGATGTTGATCAGGTCGCCGCTCAGCGCGTAGTTGACGACCTCGCGCTGCTGCGAGGTCTTGTTGTCCCAGAGGTCCCGCAACTGCTCGGCGAAGGAATCCTGCATCTCGCCGCGAAACACCTTGCCGATGTTGCGCAGCAGGTCGGGCGTGTCGGCGGCGCCGAACATCCGCAGCGTCTCGCGGTTGACGTCGATCACCCGGATCTCCTGCATGCAGCGGGTGACGAATTCAGGATGCACCTTGATGAAGGTCGTGAAATCGGTGATGCCGCGCTGCCGGATCTCGTCGAGCAGCTTCTTGACGGCGCTGAAATCCTCGACCCACAGCGAGACCGGCGAGTGGCCGAAGAGGTCGCGCGCATAGCGCTCGGCGTCCGTACGCTCGCGGTAGGCGGCGACGCGGGCCGTGATGTCTTCCAGCGACACCAGCACGCGGTCCCAGCGCGCTTCGTGGCCCGGAAGGATCCGCAGGCGCACCTGCACGTCGAGCCGGCGGCCGTCGAGCGTGTAGTTGACGGTCTGGTTCTCCGCGCTCAGGGCCCCCTGCCAGAGCTGTTGGAGCTCATGCAGGACGCTGTCGGCCATGTCGTCGCGGAAGACCTGGTCCAGCTTGGCCAACAGGGCTTCCTGGCTCGGTGCGCCGAACAGGGCCAGCGTGTGCTGGTTGACGCGCCGGACCTTGAAGCGCGCCATGCAGTCGCGGACCCGGGCCGGATCCTCGGCGAGGTGCGCGGCCAGGTCGGTGACGCCGGCGGCGCGCCATTCGTCGAACAGGTCCTTGAGTCCGCTGTAGTCCTCGAGCCAGAGGGAGACGGGCGACAGGTCGAACATCGACTCGAGGTCGGCAGACTGGGACATGGAGGCAGGTTTCCTGGAGGCAGAAGCTGGATTTCGCGCCAAGGGGCTGGATGAGTCGCCTATTGTCCATGCATTGCATTTCGCATCGCAGCTGGTGGAGGTCGTCTCGGCGCGGCCGGACAGGAGTCGCGCAGCGTCTCGGTGCACCCTGTAGACGGCGCCAGCGTGCGCTGGGCACGCCGCAACGCCTGGCCGTCGGCAAGAACCCGAACTGGATCGAGATCGTCGATCTGCCCTGAGCCGTCCGAAGGCCCTGTCGGCGTCGGCACCGGCCCCTACCCCCGCGTCTTCCCCGCCACCAGCCGCATCCCCGGCATCAGCTCGGCCGCGAGTTCCGGCCGCTCGAGCGCGTACTCGAGATTCATGCGCGCGATCTCCACGTGCTCCTCGCCGAGCGCCTGCGCGCGC
Source organism: Variovorax sp. P4_B11 (assembly GCF_056402355.1). NCBI lineage: Bacteria > Pseudomonadati > Pseudomonadota > Betaproteobacteria > Burkholderiales > Comamonadaceae > Variovorax > Variovorax sp. P4_B11. Next base: position 60,181 of record NZ_JBFUHO010000041.1, on the reverse strand, counting down.
GAGCCCTGGCCGCGCTCGATGGCCTGGACCATCGCATGGTGCGTGCGGTGGGCCTGCTTCATCCACTGGTGCCCTTCCTCTTCCATCGAGGACTGCATCGGCAGCATCGCGCTCGGCGAGGCGAAGGGCTGGCCGTCGAGCATGTCCATCACGCGCTGCAGCGCGAGGTTGCCGCAGCCCTGCATGATCAGCTTGTGGAAGCGGTCGTTCATCTCGACGTAGGCCGCGTAGTCGTCCAGGCCCATCTCGGCCTTGTTGACCGCCTTGTCGCCGTCGTCGAGGCACTCGTGCAGCTCGCGCAGCAACTGGCGCGAAGCGCCCTCCTCGGCCAGCAGGCGGGCCGCGAACCCCTCGACCACGCCGCGCACGCGGATCGCGTCGGCGATCTCCTGCGAGGTGAAGCGGCGCATCTGGTAGCCGCCGCTCGGCGACTGCTCGATCAGGCCCTCATGCTCCAGGCTGGTCAACGCCAGCCGCACCGGCGTGCGCGAAGCGCCGAGTTTTTCCGCCAGCGGAATCTCGGCCAACCGCTCGCCAGGCACGAATTCGCCCTTGAGGATCAGGTCGCGGAGTTGAACCAGCACGCGGGATTGTTGAGAGTCCATCTGGGTCGGCAGAGCGAAGGAATGACTCGATTCTAAGGAGATCAGCCTGCGCTGCACACAGCCTCGGATGGATGGTCCAGTTGTTGCATGCATCGATGCAACCACGCAGTATGAATACCTAGATGCACCATGAAGATGCACTCAAAAATCAGTGTTAACCCTTTGTCCAGCCCCGGAAACAGCGAATGCGCGCGAAAAAAGATTGACCTGGAACAAAGACCGATCCGACAATGTATGCAATTGCATGCAGTCCATGTTTCCAAAAGTCACCTCTCGATGGAGTACCCATGATCAGCGCTGAACAGAACGATTTGATGACCCGGATCGGCCGGGGCACCCCCGCCGGCAAGCTGCTGCGCCGCTACTGGCAACCGGTGGCCCTCGCCGACGAACTGGCCGGCCCGCGCCCGGTCAAGGCGGTTCAGCTGATGGGCCAGCACTTCGTGCTGTTTCGCGACGAGAAGGGCCAGCTGGGCATGCTCGACCGCGACTGCCCACACCGCGGCGCCGACCTGGCTTTCGGCCGCCTCGAGGACGGCGGCCTGCGCTGCCCCTTTCACGGCTGGCTGTTCGACGCCAGGGGCAACTGCCTCGAAACGCCCGCCGAACCCGTGGGCAGCAAGCTGTGCAGCCGCATCAAGCAGGCCGCCTATCCGGTGGTCGAGCGCGCCGGCACCGTGTTCGCTTACATCGGCGAAGGCGAGCCGCCGGCCTTCCCCGAATTCGACTGCTTCGTGGCACCCGACTCGCACACCTTCGCCTTCAAGGGCCTGTTCGAGTGCAACTGGCTGCAGGCGCTGGAGGTCGGCATCGACCCGGCGCACGCCTCCTACCTGCATCGCTTCTTCGAGGACGCGGACACCTCGGAGAGCTACGGCAAGCAGTTCCGCGGCGCCTCGGCCGACTCCGACATGCCGATCACCCAGGTGCTGCGCGAGTACGACCGCCCGGACATCAGCGTCGAGCCGACCGACTACGGCATGCGGCTGACGGCGCTGCGCCAGCTCTCGCAGACCCAGACCCACGTGCGCGTGACCAACGTGGTGTTCCCGCAGGCCTTCGTGATCCCGATGAGCGCCGAGATGACGATCTCGCAGTGGCATGTGCCGGTCGACGACACGCGCTGCTACTGGTATGCGATCTTCACCAGCTTCACCAGCCCGGTCGACAAGCAGCAGATGCGCGACCAGCGGCTCGCGCTGTACGAGCTGCCCGACTACACCTCGCGCAAGAACAAGCGCAACAACTACGGCTACAGCATCGACGAGCAGCTGAGCCAGACCTACACCGGCATGGGCGACGACATCAACGTCCACGACCAATGGGCCATCGAGTCGCAGGGCCCGATCCAGGACCGCACGCGCGAGCATCTGGGCAGCACCGACAAGGGGATCATCACCTACCGCCGCATGCTGGTGAAAGCCATCGAGAGCACGCAGGCCGGCGAAGGCGCGCCGATGCTGATCGACGCCGCGCAGGCCCGCCTGCTCACCGGACCGCCGTCGATCGACGGCATCGGCGAAGCCGGCAACACCGACGGCTACTGGCAGAGCGCCGACCGCGAACGCCGCCTCCAGTCGGACTGGGCCTCGGCCCGCCTGGCCGCCGCCTGAGCACGCAACGCCATGAGCTCCTTCGTAGACCGCCACGGCCTCTGGTCCGACGACCAGCGCAAGCAAGCCCAGGAACTGGTGCGCCGCATCGATGCCGGCGAAGTCGACGTGGTGCGCTTCGCCTGGCCCGACCAGCACGGCCTGCTGCGCGGCAAGACCCTGGTCGCCAGCGAGGCCCGCGCCGCGCTGTGGGACGGCGTCAACCTGACCTCCACGCTGCTGGCCAAGGACACCTCGCACAAGACCGTGTTCCCGGTGTTCGCGGCCGGCGGCGGCTTCGCCATCGAGGGCTTCCAGGGCGGCGCCGATTTCACGATCGTGGCCGATCCCTCGACCTTCAAGCTGCTGCCGTGGGCGCCGCGCTCGGGCTGGGTCCTGTGCGACGCCTACATGGCCGACGGCAAGCCCTGCCCCTACGCGACGCGCCAGATCCTGCAGCGCGCCGTGCAGCAGCTCGACGAGACGGGACTGGACTTCATCGCCGGCCTCGAGGTCGAGTTCCATGTCTTCAAGCTCGAGGACCCGCGCATGGGCCTGGCCGATTCGGGCCAGCCCGGCGAGCCGCCGCGCGTGTCTCTGCTGTCGCATGGCCACCAGTACCTGACCGAGCTGCGCTACGACCGCGTCGACGCCGTGATGGAGCTGCTGCGCTCGCAGCTGGTCGCGCTCGGCCTGCCGCTGCGCTCGCTCGAGATCGAGTTCGGCCCGAGCCAGTTCGAGCTGACTTTCGGACCCACCGCCGGCGTGCTGCCGGCCGACACCATGGTGCTGCTGCGCAGCGCCATCAAGCAGATCTGCCAGCGCGCCGGCTACCACGCGACCTTCATGTGCCGTCCGCGCATCCCGAACGTGATGTCCAGCGGCTGGCACCTGCACCAGTCGCTGCGCCGCAGGAGCGACGGCGTGAACGCCTTCATGCCCTCGGAGCCCGGCCAGGACTTGAGCGACCTCGGACTGCACTACCTCGGCGGGCTCAAGGAGCACGCCTGCGGCTCGGCCGCGCTGGCCAGCCCGACGATCAACGGCTATCGGCGCTACCGCCCCTTCTCGCTGGCACCCGACCGCGCCATCTGGGCCCGCGACAACCGCGGCGCGATGCTGCGCGTGCTGGGCGGCGTCGGACAGAACGCGACGCGGATCGAGAACCGGGTGGGCGAGCCGACCGCCAATCCGTACCTCTACCTGGCGTCGCAGCTGTTCTCGGGGCTCGACGGCATGCGCAACAAGACGAACCCGGGCCCATCGGCCGACGCGCCCTACGAGACGCCGGCGGAGCACCTGCCGCGTTCGCTCGGCGATGCGCTGAAATGCCTGCGCAACGACGAGATGCTCAACGCGCAGTTGGGCAAGAGCTTCGTCGACTATCTCTGCCACATCAAGGAAGCGGAGATCGCCCGCTTCAACCTCGAAGTCAGCGAGTGGGAACACCGCGAGTACTTCGATATGTTCTGATCCCGCCCGCCATGCCCACGATCCACTACATCCTGAAAGACGACAGCTGCCGCAGCGTCGACGCCAAGGCCGGCTCCAGCGTCATGGAGAACGCCATCCGCGGCAACATCCGCGGCATCGATGCCGAATGCGGCGGCTCGTGCGCGTGCGCGACCTGCCACGTCTACGTCGACGAGGCCTTCGTCGATCGGCTGCCGCCGGCCGACGAGATGGAAAGCGAACTGCTCGACGGCGTCGCCTCCGAGCGGCTGCCGAACAGCCGCCTTTCCTGTCAGCTCATGGTGACGGCCGAGCTCGACGGCCTCACGGTGCGCGTGCCCGAGACCCAGAGCTGATGCCCGCCGCCCACCCCCTGGTGATCGTCGGCGCGTCCTATGCCGGCGTTCAGCTGGCCGCCAGCGCCCGCGAGCTCGGTTTCGAGGAGCGCATCGTCATCGTCGGCGACGAGCTGCATGCGCCCTACCAGCGCCCGCCCCTGTCCAAGGGCCTGCTGACCGGCAAGACGACCCTCGACCAGCTGCCGTTGCGCGGCCCCGACTTCTTCGAGCAGAACCGCATCGAGCTGCGGCTCGGCCGCCGCGCCGAAGCGCTGGATGCCGGCGCCCGCTCGGTGACGCTGGACGACGGCGCCGTGCTCGACTACGGCTGGCTCGCGCTGACCCCCGGCGCGCGCTGCAGACCATTCACGCTGCCCGGCGCAGACCTCGACGGCGTGCTCGACCTGCGCACCCTCGACGATGCGCTGCGCGTGGCCCATGCCGCCGAGCGCAGCCAGCGCGCCTGCGTGATCGGCGGCGGCTTCATCGGCCTCGAAGTCGCTTCGGCGCTGCGCGCGCGCGGCGTCGCGGTGACGGTGATCGAAGCGCAGCCGCATCTGCTGGCGCGCGCCTTCCCGCCGGCGATGTCGGCCTTCGTCGAGAACGCGCACCGGCGCCGCGGCGTCGAACTGCTGACCGGCCGCGGCGTGCGTGCGCTGCACGGCGAACAGGGCCGCGTGGCCGCGGTCGAGCTCGACGGCGGCCAGCGCATCGATTGCGACCTGGTGGTGCTCGGCATCGGCGTGCTCCCCAATGCCGAGCTGGCGCAGCAGGCCGGCATCGCGGTCGACAACGGCATCGTGGTCGACATGCTGGGCCGCAGCTCGGCGCCGCGCGTGCTGGCCGCGGGCGACGTCGCCAACATGGCGCTGCCGCCGGCACCCGGCGCACCGGCGCGCATGCGGCTCGAATCGATCCAGTCGGCCAACGACGGCGCCCGCGCGCTGGCCTCGCTGATCGTCGGACACGAACGGCCCTGCACTGCCGTGCCCTGGTTCTGGAGCGACCAGTTCGACCTCAAGTTCCAGATGACCGGCCTGGCCGCGCCGGGCGACGAGGTGGTGCTGCGCGGCGACATGGCGAGCGACCGCTTCAGCGTGTTCTACCTGCGCCACGGCACCCTCGTCGCCGCGCATTCGGTGAACAAGCCGGCCGAGCACATGCAGAGCCGCAAGCTGATCGGCGCCCGCGCCTGCGCCAGCGCCGACCAGCTCGCCGACGAATCCTTCGACCTCAAGACGCTGGCCCCGAAGACGCCGGAGGCCCTGGCCGCGTGAGATCCGGGGCCGCGCCGGCCCCGACCGCATTCCCTGATCACCCCTTGCCTGCCGGTTCGCCGGTTTCACTGAACGGAGCTTCCACGATGATGATGAACAAGAGAAATGTGCTTGCCACCCTGACCCTGGCCTGCCTCGGCGCCTTCGGTGCCATGGCCGGCGCGCACGCCGCCGGCGAGCCGCTGCGCATCGGCCTGATCGCGACCTACTCCGGCCCGTACGCCGACTACGGCCGCCAGTTCGATGCCGGCGTCGCGCTGTATCTCAAGGAGCACGGCGGCAAGATCGCCGGCCGCCCGGTCGAAGTCATCAAGAAGGACACCGCGGGCCCGGCGCCCGACGCCGCCAAGCGCATCGCGCAGGAGCTGGTGGTGCGCGACAAGGTGAGCATCCTCACCGGCCTCGACTTCAGCCCCAACGCCTACGCCGTCGCGGCCATCGCGACGCAGGCCAAGATCCCGACCCTCGTGATGAATGCGGCGTCCTCCGCCATCACGACCAGCTCGCCCTACGTGGCGCGGCTGTCGTTCACCGTGCAGCAGGTCACCGACCCGATGGCGCGCTGGATGGTCAAGCAGGGCATGAAGGAGGCCTACACCGTGGTCGCCGACTACGCCTCGGGCGTCGACGCCGAGACCGCGTTCAAGAAGGCCTTCGCGGCCGAAGGCGGCAAGGTGGTCGGCGAAGTCCGCACGCCGATGAACAACCCCGACTTCTCGGCCTACGTGCAGCGCATCAAGGACGCCAAGCCGCAGGCGGTGTTCTTCTTCTTTCCCTCGGGCGTGATGCCGCCGGCCTTCCTCAAGGTCTGGAAGGAGCGCGGCATGGAAGAAGCCGGCATCAAGCTCTACGCCACCGGCGAAGCGACCGACGACAGCTACCTCGACGCCACCGGAGAGGTGGCGCTGGGCCTGGTCACGAGCCATCATTATTCGTACGCGCATCCGTCGCCGAAGAACCAGAAGTTCGTCAAGGACTTCGCGGCCGAGTTCGGCACCAAGATGCGCCCGAGCTACTTCGCGGTCACCGCCTACGACACGATGGCGGCGATCGACCTGGCGCTGGCCAAGACCCGCGGCGAGGTCTCGGGCGACAAAGTCATGGAAGCACTCAAGGGCCTCGGCTTCGAGAGCCCGCGCGGCCCGATCGCGATCGACCCCGCCACGCGCGACATCGTGCAGACGGTCTACATCCGCAAGACCGAACGCAACAAGGGCGGCGAGCTCGTGAACGTCGAATTCGACAAGTTCGAGCGCGTCAAGGACCCGGCCAAGGAAAGCCAGTAGACCGCGGGGGCGGCGCGCCAGCGGCAACGGGACATCCATGGGAATCGTGATCTTCGACGGAGTGGCCTACGGCATGCTCCTGTTCCTCATCGGGGTGGGCCTGTCCATCACGATGGGCCTCATGAACTTCGTCAACCTCGCGCACGGCACGTTCGCGATGGTCGGCGGCTACGCCGCGAGCGTTCTGATGAACCACTTCGGCGTCGGCTTCTTCCCGTCGCTGGCGGCGGCTTTCGTCGCCGCGGCAGGGGTCGGCGCGGTGCTCGAGTTCTGCTTCTACCGGCGGCTCTATCGTGCGCATCCGCTCGACCAGGTGCTGCTGTCGATCGGCATCGTGTTCGTCTCGGTCGCCGTCTTCACCTACTTCTTCGGACCGACGATGCAGGCCTTCCAGCTGCCGCCGGTGCTGGACGGCCGCATCTCGCTGCTGGGCCTGGAGGTGGGCCGCTACCGCCTGTTCCTGATCCTCTGCGGCGTGACGGTGCTCGCCGGCCTGCTGGGGGTGCTCGGCAAGACGCGCTACGGCGCAATGGTGCGGGCCGCGGTGGACAACCAGCGCGTCGCCGGCGGCACCGGCATCCACGTTCAGCGGCTGTTCTTCTTGACCTTCTCGCTGGGCTGCGGCCTGGCCGGCCTGGGCGGCGCCTTGAGCCTCGGCATGCTCGGCCTCGAGCCCTCCTTCCCGCTCAAGTACCTCGTGTACTTCCTGATCGTCGTCTGCGTCGGCGGCGCCGGCACCATCACCGGCCCCTTCGTGGCCGCGCTGCTGGTCGGCATCGTCGACGTCGCGGGCAAGTACTTCCTGCCGCAAGCCGGCGCGTTTCTCATCTATGTCGTCATGATCATCATGTTGCTGATGCGCCCCAACGGCATCATCCCGCGCAAGGGGCTCGCATGAGACCCCGCACGGCCGTTCCGAAGGGAGCGCGCACCGCAGTGCGGAGCAAGGAGCTTGCCCAATGAAAGCCATCGTCGTTTCGCCGGCTCGCCTGCGCGCGGTCGAAGTCGCCTTCTGGCTTGCGCTGGGCGCCAGCTTCTTCCTGCTGCCGGACAAGCTCACGCTGATGAGCCAGATCATGATCTTCGGGCTGTTCGCGGTCTCGCTGGACATGGCGCTCGGCTATGCGGGCATCCTCACGGTGGGCCATGCGGCCTTCTTCGGCGCCGGCGCCTATGCCGCCGGGCTGCTGGCAAAGCATGGCTGGAGCGAACCCTTCAGCGGCCTCTTGTTCGCGCTCGTGGTGTGCGCCGCGCTGGGCTATCTGCTGAGCTACCTGATCGTGCGCGGGGCCGACCTCACGCGGCTGATGATCACCATCGGCGTCTGCGTGCTGCTGGCCGAAGGGGTCAACCGGCTGTCGCCCATCACCGGCGGCACCGACGGCCTGCAGGGCGTCGCGATCTCGCCGGTGCTCGGGCTGTTCGAGTTCGACCTGTTCGGCAAGACCGCCTTCGCCTATGCCTACGGCGTGGTGCTGCTGGTGTTCCTCGGCGTCCGGCGGGTGCTGCGTTCGCCCTTCGGCCTCACGCTGCGCGGCATCCACGACAACCGCAAGCGCATGCTCGCGATCGGCTCGCCGGTCGAGGCACGCCTGCGCCTGGCCTACGCGCTGTCGGCCGGCGTGGCCGGCATCGCCGGCGCGCTGCTGGCCCAGACCACGCAGTTCGTCGGCATCGAGTCGATCGGCTTCAACCGCTCGGCCGAAGTACTGATCATCCTGGTGCTCGGCGGCACCGGCCGGCTCTACGGCGGGATGATCGGCGCGATCGTCTACATGCTGGTGCACGAGGGGTTCGCCGATCTCAATCCCGAGTACTGGATGTTCTGGCTCGGCATCTTCCTGATCGCCGCCGTCATGCTGGGCCGTGGCGGGATCATGGGCGCGCTGTCGCGCCTGGTGAAGACCGGGAGGACGACTTCATGAGCCGCATCGCCGCACTTCGCACCCGCGGGCTCGGGATCTCCTTCGGCGCCTTCCGCGCGGTCGACGACGTCAACCTCACGCTCGAACCCGGCGCGCGGCAGGCCCTGATCGGCCCGAACGGCGCCGGCAAGACCACGCTGATCAACCTGCTGACGGGCGTCTTCAAGCCGACCCACGGAACGATCCACATGGGCGAGCGCGAGCTCACCTCGCTCAGCGCCGACAGGCGGGCCCGGCTGGGCCTGGCGCGCACCTTCCAGATCAACACGCTGTTTCCCAGCCTGACGCCGCTGCTGTCCGTGGTGCTCGCGATCAGCGAGCGCGAAGGCCTGGGTGCCGTCTGGTGGCGTCCGCTCAGGCGCAACAAGGCCGTGTTCGACGAGGCCCATGCGCTGCTCGGGCGCCTCAAGCTCGACGCGCTGGCCGAGCTGCCGGTGGCCGAGCTGGCCTACGGCAAGCAGCGGCTGCTCGAAATCGCGCTGGCGATGGCAGCCAAACCCCGCATCCTGCTGCTCGACGAGCCCGCCGCCGGCGTGCCCGAGGACGAGAGCGGCGAACTCTTCGAAGTCATCGCGGCGCTGCCGCAGGACATCAGCGTGCTGTTCATCGAACACGACATGAATCTCGTGTTTCGTTTTTCGCGCCGCATCTCGGTGCTGGTCGCCGGCCAGATCCTGACCGAGGGCACTCCCGCCGAGATCGGCCGCGACCCACGGGTGCGCGAGGTCTATCTCGGCCATTCGGGAGCAGCCCATGGTTAGGACGAAACACCCCCGAAGCGCCTGCGGCGCCTCCCCCTCAAGGGGGCGATACCAGCGGCCCGGCAAAGCCGGTTCCGCGGTATCCCTGGCATTTGGCTGCGCCTGTCTCATGCGTCGCGGGTCCCGCGAGCGCGTGGAGGAACACTGAGATGCTCTCCTTCGACCAAGTAGTCGCCGGCTACGGCAACGCCGTGGTGCTCGACCGCCTGAGCTTCGCGCTCGCGCAAGGCCAGAGCCTCGCGATCCTGGGACGCAACGGCGTCGGCAAGACCACGCTGCTCGAAACGCTGATGGGCAACACCCGCGTGATGCGCGGCGCGCTGCGCTGGTGCGGCCAGGACATCACGCGCTGGCCCGCTCACCGCCGGGTGCACGCCGGCCTCGGCTGGGTGCCGCAGGAGCGCGAGGTGTTCCCGTCGCTGACCGTCGAGGAGAACCTGACCGTGATCGCGCGGCGGGGCAAGTGGAACCTGCAGCGGGTCTACGCGTTCTTTCCGCGGCTGCGCGAGCGGCGCGGCAACTACGGCAACCAGTTGTCGGGCGGCGAGCAGCAGATGCTGGCCATCGGCCGCGCGCTGATGACCAACCCGAAGCTGCTGCTGCTCGACGAGCCGATGGAGGGCCTGGCGCCGATCATCGTCGAGGAGCTGGCCCGCTCGATCCGCCACCTGTGCGAGAGCGAGGGCCTGGCGTCGATCGTGGTCGAGCAGCATCCGGTGCTGGCCCTCGAGATGACGCACCAGGCGATCGTGCTCGAGCGCGGCACTGTGGTGCATGTCGGCCCGAGCGCGGCGCTGGCCGGCGATGCGGCCCTGCTCGAAGGCCTGCTCGGCGTGGGCATTGCCGTCGCGAAATAAGCCTGCCGGCAACACATACGCCGCAATGGCATCCCTCATCAACCTGCATAGGGCATAGATGCGCCAATGGATAGGTAGAGCGATAGCCGCACTGGTTCACTGAATGCTCCGCAAAAAGCCGACCCAGGGCCGACCAGGCGGAGGCCCGAAGTCATACCCCTGCACGCTCTCCCACTCCAAGACGCAGCAGAGCGGCGAGGAGCGTCCGAGCCGCGAATGCCTGCGCGCGATCACACGCCCTCGCCGAAGTCCAGCAGCACCTTGCAGCTGTAACGTGGATTGCGCTCAGCCAAGTCGAAGGCCCCGGCCACGTCACGGAAGTCAACCTTGTGGCTGATGATGCGGCCGGGGTCGACCAGCCCGCGCTGGATCCAGTCGATCACCGTCGGAAACATCGCGCAGTTCAGGCGCGAGGCGTACAGCGTCAGCTCCTTCTTGGTCAGCTCCTGCTGTGGAATCGCGGAGGGCGTCGCGGAAAAACCCAGCACCCCGATCCGGCCGGCAGGCGCCGCGATGCGCACTGCCTCCTCGATGATCGAGGGATGACACACGGCGTCATAGATCAAGGTCGGCCCGCCTTCGAGGCCCCGCTTGATCAGGGCTTCCGGAAGGTTTTCGCGCGACGTGTTGATGATCTCGTCCTCCGCCGCGCCGCAGTCGCGCGCCAGCGCCAGCCGCTCGTCGAAGTGATCGGTGATGAAGGCGCGAATGCCGTAGACGCGCTTGAGCACCTGCATCAGGTTGAGCCCGACCGGCCCGGCGCCGTAGATCAGCGCGACATCGCTCTGGAACACACCCGTGCGGTGCGTCACGTTCGCCGCCACCGCAAAGGGCTCGATCACCGATGCGCTGGCGTCGGCCAGGCCCTTGGGCACCACGTAGGCATTCCTTTCGGGCGCGCAGGCGTACTGGCTGAAGCCACCGTCGCGATGCACGCCGATCACCTGCAGGCGGCTGCACACGTTCTGCCGCCCGATCAGGCAGGCGTGGCACTGGCCGCAACTGATGACCGGGTCCACCACCACCGTCTCGCCGATGCGCGAAGCGCTGACGCCGGCGCCGACCGAATCGATGCGGCCGACGAACTCGTGGCCGATGACGCGCGGATATGAGACGAACGGGTTGTGCCCGTGAAAGATATGCAGATCGGAGCCGCAGATGCCCGCGTAGCGCACGCGCACGCGCACCTCGCCGGCTTGTGGGTCGGGCATGGGCCGTTCGCGCACGGCCATGCTGTTGGGTTGATCGACAACGACGCTCAACATGATGAAAGCTTCCTGTTGGTTTGAAATGCCTTGGGTGGCCTGAGTCACCAGTTCCACATCGAGCCGTCGGCAAGGCGCGCCACCGGCAAATAGGCGCGCTCGTACGGGTACTTCGCCGCCAGGTCCTCGTCGATGTCGACGCCCAGTCCGGGCACTTCGTCCATCACCAGATAGCCGTCTTCGAAGCGGTAGTTGTGCGGAAAGACTTCGTTTGTGAGCGGCGTGTGCGGCATCAGCTCCTGGATGCCGAAGTTGGGCACCCACAGCCCGAAGTTCACGGCTGCCGCCATGCACACCGGCGACAAGTCGGTCGCGCCGTGAAAGCCGGTGCGCACCTGGTACATCGCCGCGAAGTCGGCGATACGCCGCACGTGGGTGATGCCGCCGGCATGCGTGATGGTCGAGCGGATGTAGTCGATCAGCTGTTCGCTGATCAGATCCTTGCAGTCCCAGATCGAGTTGAAGACCTCGCCCACGGCCAGCGGTGTGGTGGTGTGCTGGCGGATCAGGCGAAAGGCTTCCTGGTTCTCGGCCGGCGTGGCGTCCTCGATCCAGAACAGGCTGTAGGGCTCGAGCTCCTTGCCGAGCCGGCCGGCCTCGATCGGCGTGAGGCGATGGTGTGCATCGTGCAGCAGGTGCGTTTCGAAACCGACAGCCTCGCGCACCTTGCGAAACAGCTCGGGCGTGTGGCGCAGGTACAGCGAGGTGTCCCACGGCTCTTCCGGCGGCAGGCCTTTTTCGGCCGGCTCGTAAAAGCCCTTGGTCTTGCCGACGCCATAGGTCTTGGCCAGACCCGGCACGCCCGACTGCACGCGTATCGCCTTGAAGCCCTCTTCGGCGTGCTTCTGCACGGCCTCGATCGCCTCGGCGTGGTCGCGGCCGTTGGCATGGCCGTACACCATCAGGCCGTCTCGGCTCTTGCCGCCGAGCAGTTGGTACACCGGCATGCCGGCGAGCTTGCCCTTGATGTCCCACAGCGCCATGTCGATGGCGGCGATGGCCGTCATCGTGACCGGCCCGCGCCGCCAGTAGGCACCGCGGTAGAGGTATTGCCAGATGTCCTCGATGTTGCGCGGGTCGCGGCCGATGAGGCACGGAAACACGTGTTCGTCGAGGTAGGACTTGACGGCCAGTTCGCGGCCGTTGAGCGTGGCGTCGCCCAGCCCGTGGACGCCTTCGTCCGTGACGATCTTCACCGTCACGAAGTTGCGGCCAGGGCAAGTGACGATCGTCTGGATGCGTTCGATCTTCAATTCAGTCTCCAGGAAGGAAGAATGGTGAGGCGCGCGCGCCTACAGGAACCCGACCGAGAACCAGGGCACGAACACCAGCAGCAGGAGCGCGATGAACAGCGCCGCCATGTGCGGCCAGACGCGCGGCATTGCGACGTCGGGCGATACCCGACCAATCGCACAGGCCGCATAGAAGCCAACGCCGAAGGGCGGCGCGAACAGCCCGAGGCCCATGGCGAAGATGACGACCATCGCGTAGTGCACCTCGTTGACGCCGACGAGCTTGGCGATCGGAAACAGCAGTGGCCCGAACAGCACGATCGCGGGGATCCCTTCGAGCAGACTGCCCAGCACCACGAACGCCAAAGCGGACACCAGCAGGAAGCCCATCTTGCCGCCTGGCACCGCCGTCATGATCTTGACCAGGTCCTGCGCAAAGCCCGACTGCGTCAGCGCCCACGCCATGGCGGTGGCGCAACCGACGATCAGCAGGATCGCACCCGACAGGGATGCCGTGTCGAGCAGCATCGGGTAGATGCGGCGCCAATCGAACTGACGGTAGATGAAGATGCCCGCCAGCAAGGTGTAGAAGATGCCGATGGTCGACACCTCGGTCGCGGTCGCCACGCCCTCGACCACCGCGGTGCGGATGATCACCGGCAGCGCAAGCGCAGGCAGCGCCACCAGCAGCAGCTTGCCGATCTGCTGGCGCGTCGCCTTGGTCACGCCGGTCATGTCTTCGCGGCGCGTCTGCCACCAGACAACCAGCGCCATCAGCACCAGGCCGACCACGGCCGGCATCAGGCCGCCGACGAACAGCGAGGTGATCGACACGCCCGTCACGGAGCCGACGGTGATCAGCACGATGCTCGGCGGGATGGTTTCCGACATGGCGCCCGAGGCCGAGAGCAGGCCGATCAGGTCGCCGTCCTTGCTGCCGCGCTTTTTCATCTCGGGAAACAGCGCCGGCGCAACCGCAGCCATGTCGGCCGCCTTGGCGCCGGAGATGCCCGACACGATGTACATCGCGCCCAGCAGCACGTATTGCAGGCCGCCGCGCACGTGGCCGATCAGGCTCACGAGGAAGTTGATCATCGCGCGGGCCAGGCCGGTCATCTCGATCAGCGAGCCCAGGAAGACGAAGAGCGGCACGGCCAGAAGGATCAGGTGAGACATGCCTTCCTGCATGCGGTTGGGCATGATCGACATCGGCGTGGTGGTCGAGAATGCCAGGTAGGACATGGTCGCCAGGCCAAAGGCGAACGCGATCGGCACGCCGATCACGATGCAGCCGACGAGCATGACCAGAAAGAAGACCACCAGGTTGATGTTTCCGAGGCTGACCAGCGCCGGCGACAGCAGCCACAGCGCCGCGCCGCCCAGCGCCACGGCGCCACCGGTGACCGCAATCTGCTTCCAGCTCGCCTGCTCGACCAGCCGCGCCACGGCAGTCACCAGCATCAGCACGGCGCCGGCGAACACGGCGCCTGCACGCCATCCCTCGCTGATGCCAAGCACCGGCGTCGAGACCTCGATCTCTTCGTGCCAATGCTCCCATGCCGGACCGGTCAACATGACCAGGAACGCGACCACCAGGGACATTCCCAGCGCGTCGAGCCAGGCGCGCCTTCCAGGCGGCAGGTCCTTGACGAAGGTCGTCAGGTGCATGTGGGCGGCACGCCGCAGTGCGATGCACGATCCGAGCATCGCCAGCCACAGGAACAGGATGCTGGCGAGTTCGTCGGTCCAGGTGATCGGCGCATGCAACGCATAGCGGGCGAAGGCGCCGCCTCCGAGGATGAGAACTTCGGCCACCACGATGGCGGCAGCGGGAATTTCGGTCACCCATGCCAGCAACCGGTCGAACCAGCGCGAGGTGGCAGGCGGGGCGAGATCGAGCGGGTCGACGGTGGACTGCATGGCGCGTTCCTGATCGGTCGTGGCGGCTGGCAGGCGTCAGACGAGCTTGCCTGCGTATTTCTCGAGCTTGGCCCAGGCCTCGTCGCCGTACTTGCCCTTCCACTCGGTATAGAAGCCCGCGCTCTTGAGCATCTCGCGAAACGGCGCCTGATCGGGCTTGTTGAAGGTCACGCCCAGCTTGGTCAGTTGATCCTGCGCGTCGGCGTTGAGCCTGGCGATGTCCTCGCGCTGCTTGAGTGCGGCGGCGTTGAGATGCTTCGCCAGCGACTCCTGGACTTCCTTTGGCAGGGCCTGCAGCTTCTTCGCGTTGCCGAAGATGAAGTGGCCATCCCAGGTATGCGCCGTCAGCGAGCAGTACTTCTGCACTTCGTAGAGCTTGGCACTCTGGATCAGCGCGAGCGGGTTCTCCTGCCCGTCGACCACCTTGGTCTGCAACGACGAGTAGAGCTCGCCGAACGGAATCGCGGTGGGAGATGCGCCCAGCGCCTTGAACATCGAGATCCAGAGCGGAATGCCCGGCACACGGATCTTGAAACCCTTCAGGTCGGCCGGCGTGACGATGGCCTTGCTGGCCGAGGTGATATTGCGATAGCCGTTGTCGAGGCATTTGTCATAGGCATACAGGTTGACCTTGGACAGTGCGGCTCGCACGTAGGCGCCCAGATCGCCGTCCATCGCGGCCCACACCGCGTCATAGTCCTTGAACGCGAATGCCACGCCGTTGATGCCGGCGGTCGGCACCAGCGTTTGCAGATTGGTGCCGGCGGTGGACATGATGTCGATGGCACCGGCGCGCGTCTGCGAAATCATGTCCGGCTCGCTGCCGAGTTGGCTGGTCGGGTAGACCTGCAGGTCGACCTTGCCACCGGTGTCCTTGCGGATCGCTTCGGCCGCTTCCTTGATGCGCAAGGTGCCAGGGTGATCGGCCGGAAAGGCGGTGCCGTACTTGAGCTTGATCTCGCTTTGCGCAAAAGCGAAGCGGGTTGGCAGTGTGGCGGCCACGCCGGTGGCGGCGATGGCAGTGGCGAACTGGCGGCGAGTGGGCGCGAAAGTCATGGCAATGTCTCCGTGAGGTCTTGTGATGGTGAGTGGTGCGGATGCGCGATTCAGCTGGATAGCAACGCAGTCATGCCGCCACGGCGCAGGGTGGACAGGTGCTGGGCCAGACGGCCGGCGAACACCGGCGGCCAGGGCTGCGTGCCGAACACGGCGCTGTGCGCCAATGCGGCGCTCGCCGCGTCGGTGTCGTTGGCGGCCTGCCTCACGCGCGCAGCGAGCGCCGCGGCGCCCGGGTCGCTGATGACCAACGCTTCGCCGCTGTCGCTGCGCTCGGTGGCCAGGTAATACAGCCAGGCCGCCAGCGCGCGCTCGAGCTGCGGGCGTTCCACAGCCGCCGCGAGGCTCTCGCGCAAGGCGGGCAGCCAGCGCACCGGCACCTTCTGGGTGCCGTCCATGGCGATCTGCTGCGTGCGGTGGGCCAGCGTCGGGTTTTCGAAGCGCTTGAGCAATTGGTGGCAGTAGGCAAGCACGTCGTAACCCGGTGGGGCCGCCACCGTCGCGCGCAGATCCTCCAGCATCAGGCGGCGCGCGAAGCCGCCGACCAGCGGATTCGCCATGGCGTCGGACACGGTCTCCAGTCCGCACAGCTGGCCGGCGTAGGCGAGCGCCGAGTGCGTGCCATTGAGCAGGCGCAGCTTCATCGCCTGATACGGACGCACGTCGCCGGTCAGCAAGGCGCCTGCGTCCTCCCAGGCGGGTCGGATGCCGGCGAAGCGGTCTTCGATCACCCACTGGGTGAACGGCTCGCAGACGACGGCAGCCTCGTCACGCAGGCCGAGCCGCACGGCAGCCCATTCGAGCGAGGCGGGCGTTGCTGCCGGCACGATGCGGTCGACCATGCTGTTGGGGCAGCCGATCTCGGCTTCGATGCGGCGCGCCAGCTTGGCATCGAACAAGTCCGCGTACTGCACCAGCAGCTTGCGCAAGGTGTTGCCGTTGCTGGCCATGTTGTCGCAGCACACCAGCGTCAAGGGTGCGCCGGCGGGGCGGCGGCGGATGCCGGCGGCCAGCACGCCGAGCGTGGTTTGCGGCGTCTGCGGATTCGCGAGGTCGTGGCGGACGGCTGCGTCGTCGGTGTCGAGGTCGGTGCTCGCCGGGTTCTGACTGTAGCCCTTTTCAGTGACGGTGCTGGTCACGATGGCCGTCGCCGGATCGGCGATGACCGCGATGACCTGCTCGAGTTGCCTCGGCGCGCACAGGGCGCCGCGCAGCGCACCCACGACCCGCGTGTGCGCATCGTCGCCGTGGCGCTCGGTGACCGAATACAGGTGGTCTTGCGCCGCCAGCGCTTCGGAAACGCGCGGGTCGCGCAGGCTCACGCCGACGACGCCCCAGCGAAGGTCGCCCTGGGCGACGACGGCCTCGGTGTAGAGCGCCTGGTGGGCGCGGTGAAACGCGCCCAGTCCGACATGCACGATGCCGCGCGCCAGGCGCGTGCGGTCGTAGGTCGGCCGCGCGACGCCGTCAGCGAGGTATCGCAGGCTGCGCTGCGAAAGCCGCGAGTTCTGATCTGCTGCCGAAGGCATCTGCGTTGTCTCCGATGATTCACCACAGTACCATGGTGGCATGGCACGATCTGGCGAGTCTAAGGAGCGAAATGAGCTCAAAATAGCGGGGAAACCCTGATCTCTAGACCTTTGTTGCGTGCACTACCATGGTGTAGAGTGACCCATCCAAGCAGCAAGCGCCTTCCACATGTCCGCCCGAGCCCCCGCCAGCGACCACAAGACCGATCCGCAGCGCACCGAAGGTGCGTTGGTCACCGCGTTGACCGGCTTCAAGCTCGACCCCGCGCGCTCCTATACAGCGCAGGTGCACAACCAACTGAGGGAGGCCATCGTGCGCGGCGCTCTGCCCCCGCGCACGGCGCTTTCGGAAGCGACGATCTCCAAATTGATCGAAGTGAGCCGCACGCCGGTACGCGAAGCGCTGGCGCAGCTGGCTGATGAGCAGTTGGTGCTGATCTACCGCCAGGTCGGCACGATCGTGGCGCCGGTGCGCCTGTCGCTGCTCGAGGAAGGCCGCTTCGTGCGCAGCACGCTCGAATGCGCAAGCCATGTGCAGCTCGCGCAGACCATCACGCCGGCGCAACTGACCGAATTCGGCCAGATCGTCGAACGCCAGCGCAACGCTGTCATGAGCGGCGAGATCGACCGGTTTTCCGAGCTGGATGAGTTGATGCATCGGCGCCTGTTCGAATTCGCAGGTCGCGAACACATATGGACCATGCTGGAACCCATCAAGCGCCAGTTCGACCGCGTGCGCTGGCTGCTGCTGGGCCACGTGGCCGGACACGCCGAGCGCGCGCTGAAGGAACATGAACAGATGCTGGCGCAGATGGCATCGCGCGACGTGGCCGGCCTGGGCGCGAGCGTCGCCTCCCACATCAATCACATCACTGCACACCTCGCGGCGCTGCGCGAGCAGGCGCCCGCAAGTTATTTTGCCGACTGAACGACGAAAGTCGGCTCAAGCGCGCAGGATTGCTGCTGCTTGACGAGCCGATGGAAGGCCTGGCACCGATCATCGCCGAGGAACTGGCCCGATCGGAATCCCCGCACCGCCGAGCATCTCCACGGCGAACATGCCGGCCGCATCGACCGCGTCGATGGCCACGCAGCCCAGGCGCCGGCGCAACTGCGGCGCCAGGCCGATGGTCGAGAAGCCCGTGCACGAAAAGGCGACCACGCGGGCGCCCTCGCCCATCAGCCGCTCGACGCAGGCGATCGTGCTTTCCAGGCCCCGGGGCGTGAGCAGGTCCGTCGTCTGCCGCACGCCTTCGGGCTGTCCGTAGGGCACGCGCTCGCCCAGCATCGCGCGAAATGGCGCGGGCGCTTGCGCGCCGATACCGATCACCGCGACCGGCAGCGCCAAGTGCGCGGCGATGCGGGCCGCGGCACTGCCAGCGCTGATCACCGGCACCGGCACGGCGGCGCGCAAGACCGCCAGCCCCGGATCGGCCGCGCAGCTGAGGAACAAGGCGCTACAGCCTGCGTCGACGAACTCACGGCCCAATTGCACGATCTTCGGCACGGCCAGCGCCTCGCTCGCGTCGTCGAAGATCCCGTTGGGCTGGCCGGGAATGCAACGCGTGAAGGTCTCCAGGCCGTAGCGGGCTTCGAGGATGCGTCCGTGTTCGAGCAGCACCGCTTCGTCGGCCGTGGTGAGTACTCGGATGATGCCAAGGGTCGCGGACATTCGATTCCTCAGAGGCCGATCTGCGCCGGGGCGTCGATCGAACGGACGGGTTGGCCGGCCTCGAACAGCCTGGCGGGCCAGGGGCCCGCCAGTTGCACCTCCGCGCCGCGCACGCGCAGCCAGTTGCTTTCGGGCAGGCCGATCACCTTGGCAGCCGGGTTGGCCGCCAGGTACTCGGCCAGCCGCTGGTCGCGGGTCTCGCCCTGGTGGCCGGCGGGCAGCGCGTTGGTGTAGTGCGGGTTCAGCTGGAACGGCACCAGCCCGAGCGCGTCGAAGCCACCCGGGTCGACGATCGGCATGTCGTTGGTCGTGCAGATCGTCGGGCACGCCAGGTTGGCGCCGGCGCTCCAGCCGACGTAGGGCGCGCCGGCACGGACCTGGGCGGTGATGAGCGGCAGCAGGCCTGCATCGCGGCAGCACTTGAGCAGGTTGAAGGTGTTGCCACCGCCGACGACGATGATCTCGGCCTGTTCCACCAGCGCGCGCGGATTGCCGGCCCTGTGCGCGGAGGCCACCTCGATGCCCAGCGGCGCGAACACGTCGGCGACGCGCTGCGTGTAGTCGTCCCAGGTGATGGTGACGCCGGCATAGGGAATGAACACGGCGCGCCTGCGGCCGCCGGCGACCTCGGCGATGGCCTCGCCGGCATGGGTGAGGTAGCCGCCGTCAGGGCTGCGGGAATTGCTCAGCAACAGAAGGTTCATGGGGTGATTCTCGACAGCTCAGGACAGCAGCTCCGCCGTCAGGCGTGCGATCAGCGCATTGGACAGAATCACCGGCAGGCCCGAGGCACTCGCCGCCAGCTCGCGATGCGCTTCGACGAAGCCCATGCAGTCCATCACCAGCAGCTCTGCGCCCTGCGCCTGCAGGTCGCGCGCGGCCTGCGCCAGCGATTCGGTCTCGGCCGCATACGGCGACGCCACGGCGCAGATCGGTTCGCGTTTCAGCGCCCGCCACTTGTGGGCTTCCGAGGCGACCTGCGACTGCAGCGGCACCACGATGCCGACCTGCCGGTCGCCGGTCATCGCCGCCACGCTGGGCGAAACGATCAGGTCGGGCTCGATGAGCCAGGCACCGTCGCACACCAGGCCGTCGAAGGCGCCGGTGCACAGCAGCAGGATGAAGCCGCAGCCCTGCGCGCGCAGCGCGGCGATCTTGCGGTTCATCAGCCCCAGCACCTTGGGCTTGCTGACCACCACCGAAGTGCCGTCGAGCAGCCGCGTGATCAGGGTGGCCTGGGCGGGCTCGGGCGCGTAAAGGCGCTCGATGTCGGCGCGCGAGAGGCCGTCCAGCAAGCCGGCGTGGATGCATTGCGCATAGGGGGACAAGTGCTGCGCCAGGATCGGCGTGATGTCGGGCCGTGGCGCCTGGCCGATGGTCAGTGTGCCGAGGGTGGTGACGCGGGTCATGGCGATCGTCCGGATCAGGCCGGCTGGCGGCGTTGCAGATGGGCGAGCGATCCGTACAGCTTCTGCAGCAGCGCGTATTCGTCCGCGTCGAAGAAGCGGCAGGTGCCGCGCGTGAACTCCTTCGCCACTTCGACCGCGAACTTGACGGCCAGCGCGATGTCGGTCTCGTGGCTCGCGCCGGTGCCGCAGCCCGGCACCACGCTTTCGGTGGTGATGGCGACGCCCACCGTCGGCGCCGCAGTGGCGATCGACGGCTGCAGGATGCTGTTCAGGTGATACACGCCGTTGCCGTAGGGCGTGATGTCCTGGGTGGTGATCGGGAAAGTCACCGCCGGCCGGCCCGAGCTCATTTCCATGATGCGCAGCAGATCCTCGGACAGGCGCAGGATGTAGCCCTCCTTCACCGTGGGCGAGATCGCGCAGCCCTTGTGGTTGACGATGCGGTTGCCCTTGGTGGTGTCGATGGACAACACGGCGTCCATCTCGGCGCTGACTTCCTGCGCGTTCATGTCCTCGGTGTCGACCGGCGAATCCATGAAATCCACCGGCTCGTGCGGCCGCGTAGGCGCGTCGGGGCAGATGTGGGTCGCCACGACCACGTCGCCGGGCAGCATGTCGCCCTGGGTCTGCATGTGGGCCAGCTTCAGCGCCGCCGCGACCGCAGCCACCGCGCCATCGGCGTCCGACACCAGACCGATGCGCGTGGGCCGCGCGCCGACGCCGCCGAGGCGGCCGACGATGCCGAGCGTGGGTGCGGGGCCGCCGGCCAGCTTGCCGGCGCTGCCGGGGATCACGATGCGCACGAAATCGGTCGAACCTTTCTGGCCGCTGATCCGGGTGACCGTGACTCTCACGTTGTCGTAGGCGGCGAGCAGCTTCACGACGGTCCGGCCGCTGGCATGCGCCGTGTCGAGGGCTTCGAAGACCTGCAATGTCTGAGCGAGGCTCATGGGTGTGTTTCCTTTTTTGGGGGGGTTATTTCTTGCCGAACCTGGCGGTGAGGGTGGCGTTGAAGAAGCTGAACAGCGCATCGCCCGCGATCACGCCGCCGGCGAACACTTCCATGTAGCCGCGGACCTTTGCGCCGCCGAATTTCTCGAGCAGCACACGCAGTGCGATGCCCACCGCCACGGCCCAGCCGGCCATCGGGTTGGCGATCAGCAGGCCGGTGGACAGCAGCACGCCGAGCTGGCGCTTCGGTCCGCCGATCAGCTGGATCAGCGCGCCGGGGATGGCCCAAAGGAACAGCGACTGCGCGATGCCCGGCACCGCGCCGGCGTTGATGGTGGCCACATACACCTTGGCCACCGGCGGCACCAGGCCCTGGGCGAAGTAGATGCCGTGCGCGATGTAGACCACCGGAATGGCGATCACGAAGGCCAGCATCGCGGCGATCAGCTGCTGCTTGCGGCCTTCGAGTTCGAACGCCGGGTCGGCGCCGTGGCCGCGCAGGATGAAGCCGGCCTTGAGGTCGTAGCCCATGTCGGCGAAGGCCGGGCCGGTGGCCACCGAGAAGCCGCACAGCACCGCCAGCGCCGTGACCGGAAAGCCCACCAGCAGGCCCAGCAGCAAGGTGATCAGCGCCACGGCGAAGGCAGGGAACCAGCCCGAGTGCATGGCGGCGATGCCGACGATCAGCTCGTGCACGAAGGCCGCGAACGCGGCATAGAGGATGAAGGCGATCAGCATGCCGGTCGACATGTCGGCGTACAGGCCTCCGAGCAGCGAGACGCCGGCCGCGAGCAGGATGTACGCGAGGCCGCCCAGGCGCAGGGTCTGGCCGACGCTGCGGCTGGCGAGGTTTTCTTCCGTCGCCTCGGCTTCGGCCTTGGCCGTCTTCTTCATCAGCACCATGCCGACCTGGAACAGCGCCACCAGGCCGGCACCGATCATCATGCCGTGCGGGATGTAGGCCTTGTTGATGTCGTAGCCGAACAGCGGCTGCGCATAGCCGCGCAGCAGCAGGCCCACGCCGAACATGCTCAGCGCCCAGATGTTGCCGATGAAGGCCGTGCCGAAAGCGGACATCGGTATCTTGAACCACGAGCCCACCGCGCCGACCAGCATCCCCGCGCCGAGCAGCGCCGCCTGCCTGCCGCCCTTGTCGCCGGCCTTGATGGCCTCGGCCGCAGCCACGCCCGGAGGCCAGGCGCCCGAGGCCGGGAAGATCTTGGTGTTGAACATGCGATACAGCAGGTAGCCGTCGAGCAGCATGGCCGCCGAAACGCCGAGGAACATCGGCAGCACCAGGTCGGGCCGGCCCATGAGGAAGGGAATGGCGATCGGCAGCAGCAGGCTGTTGGCCGCGCCGAAGGTGGCCGCGGAGATCGCGCTCTGCGCGAGGTTCTGGAAATGCACCGATCGGTATCCGCTCATCATCTGCAGCGGAATGCGCGCCAGGATCATCGCCACCAGCGCGCCGATGATGGAGGTGTTGGGCGTCACACCGAGCGTCACCAGCAACTGGATGCCGATGACCGCGCCGAAGACGCTGAGCAGCGCCAGCAGCACCAGGTTGGCGCCGGACAGCGCATGCGGATGGGACTGCGGCGTGAAGCGTGCCGCCGGGCTGGCGGCGCTGAACGGAACGCTGGATGGGGACGGCGTGGACATGGGAACCTCTTACCGGTGGTTGGAATGCCGAGCCCATGACGGGTCCCCGACGAGGCGACCGATGGCGGCGGCCTCGGTCATGAGATCCAGCGCCAGCGCCTGGATGCTGGCGGCATCGGCGTCGGCGCTGGGAAACGAAAGGCAGAACGCGAGCCGTTCGCGGGTGGTGGAGTCGCTCACCGCGCAGCTCACCGAACCGACGCCCGGAATGGATTCGTTGAGCGCATCGGCGTAGTGCCGGATGCGCACCTCGGCCAGGCGGGCGATCAGCGCGTCCACGTCGGCCGGCGCATTGTGGGAGACCGCGGGCAATGCACCCTGGAAACGTTGGCGCACCGCATCGTCCGTTTCCAACGCCAGCAGCGCGCGCCCGGTGGAGGTGGCCCAGGCTGGCGCTCGGTGGCCGGGGTAGGTCATGAGTTGCAGCGGATGGGTGCCCGACTGCACGAACAGCACCAGCACCTCGGTGCCGTCGAGCACCGAGAGGTAGCCCGTGTGGCCGCTGCGCAGGCACAGGCCCTGCAGCGCCTTCTGCAGCAGCGGGAACAGCTGGGTGGTCGAGCGCACCAGGCGCGACAGCTCCAGGATCATCAGCGCCGGGCCGAAAGCGCGGGTCAGCGGATCGCGCTCCAGGAAACCTTCGTCGGCCATCTGCCGCAGCAGGCGCGACGCCGAACTCTTGGGCATCGCCAGGTGATCGACGAGGTCGGTCACGGTGACCTGGCGCTTCAGCTTGTTGATCAGCCGGAGGATGACGCCGGCGCTTTCGAGTGATGCCATGAACGAGTTCCAAAAAATGGAACCTTGTGCCATAATATGACTCAATAGTGCATGATCTGTGCCATGGCGCGCAAGTTCTAGATTTTTTGCCTGCCGTAGGGCGGCACGTAGCCGCATGAAGGCGCCGGCAGGCCTTGCGCCGTCACCAGGCTCTCGCTCCAAATGGTGCCAATGCACCGGAACGGCGCATCAAGAACGGGTGCAGCCGCCGTCCCGGCGGCAGCACGTGCTGGCGGCTCCGGCGGCAAGCGCCTTTGCAGCCAAAAAAAAGCCTCCCGAAGGAGGCATGAACCGTTCGGCTGCGTGGAGCCGAGGGAGTCGAGTTCTTTCAGCGCGAGCCGCTCAGCAGCGTCGGCGTGCAGTAGCCGTTGCGATAGATGCTTTCAATGCTCCCCGCGACCCGGTCGGTGGTGCGCGCGGTCACGAACTTCGCCTGCGGCGTGCGATAGACGACGATCGTGCACGACAGGTGCTTGCTCAGCGTTCGGGCAACGCCAGTGGCCTGGCTGACGGTCGGGTACGTGTTCATGCGCTTCTTGTCCTTGGTGATCCGATGCATGAATAGTAGTACCAAGGTACTTAGAAAGTACATTTTGTAACCTCTAAGTACTACCATCTAGCGTGACAAAGTTCACAAGTCGCGATAAAGCCTTGCCAAGGCCGGYCGGATCCCGGCGCGGGGACCCGGCCGTCCCCGGTGACCGGCTCGCCGTCGAACCAGCCTGTCGTGCGCGACGGTGTGCTGAAGCTTCAAGCCACTTGATCTGCATGGTGTCGCCTGGCCGTTCATGCGTAGTCCAGCGGCAACGCGGTCGTGTACTTGATCTGCTCCATCGCGAAGCTCGAACTCACATCCGACAGCTCGATCTCGCGGATCATCCGCTTGTAGACCGCGTCGTAGGCCTTGATGTCCGGCACCACCACCCGCAGCAGGTAGTCGGTGTCGCCGCTCATGCGATAGAACTCGACGATTTGCGGAATGGCCGCCACCACGCTGCTGAAGCGCTTGAACCACTTCTCGTTGTGATTGCTGGTGCGGATGGCCACGAACACGGTCACGCCCACGTTGAGCTTGTCGGGGTCGAGCAGCGCCACCCGCTGGCGGATGTAACCCTCGCGCTCGAGCCGCTGGATGCGGCGCCAGCAGGGCGTGGCCGACAGACTCACCTGTTCGCTGACCTCCTGCAGGGAGGCACTCGCGTTGACCTGCAGCAGTTCGAGGATCGCCTTGTCGATTCTGTCCATCGGGGTATCCAAATCCAATATTGAATGGTGATTGAGTAATATTTTGCTTGCATATGGATCGAAGAGGCAAATTTCAGCAAAAGAAACCACTGCTTCCTTTCTAGACTGGAGCATCGCCTTCGCTTCCCTCCTGAAAGACCGGTCCGTTGACTTCCTTTGATTCCGAAACCCATCTGGTACGCGCCGGCCGCGATCCGTCCAGCCACGGCGGCATGGTGAACACGCCGGTGTTCCGCGGCTCGACCATCCTGTCGAATTCCCTCACCGAATGGGAATCGCGCAAGCTGCCGGGCAACCCCTACGCGTCCTATGGGCGCTTCGGCACGCCGACCACCCGCGCACTCGAAACCGCGCTCGCCGAACTCGAAGGCGGGTATCGCTCGATCGTCTTTCCCTCCGGCCTGGCCGCCTGCACGCACAGCCTGCTGGCACTGCTCAAGCCCGGCGACCACGCGCTGATCAGCGACAGCGTCTACGGCCCGACGCGCAGCTTCGCGACCCACGTGCTCACGAACTTCGGCATCGCGGTGGAGTTCTTCGACCCGCTCGCGGGCGCCGAGATCCGCCACCAGATCCGGCCGAACACGCGCGTGGTGTTCGTCGAATCGCCGGGCTCGGCCACCTTCGAGGTGCAGGACATCCCCGCCATCGCGCACGAAGCCCACAAGGTCGATGCCTTCGTGGTCCTGGACAACACCTGGGCCAGCCCGCTCTTTTTCAAGCCCTTCGCGCACGGCGTGGACATCTCGGTCCAGGCCGCGACCAAGTACATCGTCGGGCACTCCGACGCGCTGCTCGGCGCCGCGACCGCCAACGAGCGCGCCTGGGCGCTGCTTCAGCGCAGCGCGCACGACTTCGGCCAGACCGCCGGCCCGGACGATCTCTACCTCGCGCTGCGTGGCCTGCGCAGCCTGTCGGTGCGCCTGCACCGCCACTGGGAAAACGGCGTGCTGCTGGCCGAAAGCATGGCCCGCCACCCGATGGTGGCGAAGGTGCTGCACCCGGCCCTGCCGGGCGACGCCGGCCATGCGCTGTGGCGCCGCGACTTCAAGGGCGCGAGCGGACTCTTCGGGGTGGCGCTGCAGCCCGTCGGCCGCGCAGCGCTGGGTGTCTTCTTCGACAGCCTGGAACTGTTCGGCATCGGGCTGTCGTGGGGCGGCTACGAAAGCCTTGCGCTGCCGGTCGACGCACCCACGCGCGCCGTTCGCCCCTGGACGCTCGAAGGACCGCTGCTGCGCATCCATGCAGGGCTGGAATCCTGCAACGACCTGGTGCGCGACATGCAGTCGGCGCTCGACCGGATGCAGCACCACCTCTGACGCCCCGGCAGCCGAGGCGAACGGGTCCGGAGAATTATCTGTCGCAGCAGCTGTAGGAACTCTTTGAACTTTTCAGTCAATCGCCCTAAGCTTCAGTCAAATTTCAGTAGCCGGCCGTCCGGCCGCCGGTCGTCACGCACACGCTTTGCCAATCGACGGTCGTCACGAAGACGGTGCGCAGGTCGTCGGTTCATCCGCCGTACCAGCCTGCATCCACGTAGTATTCGCGCCCTGAGCATCGGGCTGCATCGTCCGACGCGAGAAAGAGCGCCATCGCTGCAACATGCACAGGGTCGATTCGCTGCTGCAGACACTGCGCCGCCACGACCTTCGCCTCACTTTCGGGCGATTGCCACAGCTTCATCTGACGGGGTGTGCGCACGGCGCCTGGAACAATGCAGTTGACGCGGACGTTGAATCCGCCCAGATCGCGTGCCAATCCCTTGGTCAGTCCCTCGATGCCCGCCTTGGCGGTCATGTAGATCGACAAATTGGCCAGCGCGAGGTGCCAGGAGATGGAGCCGAGATTCAGGATCACTCCTCCACCCGCTGCACGCATTCCGCTCGAGACGGCTTGTGCGCAGAAGAACTGGTGCCGCAAGTTGACGGCGATCCGTTGGTCCCAGTAGTCCATCGTGACGGCGCCAATCTCGTGCCGGTCGTCATTTGCCGCATTGTTGATGAGGACGTTGACCGGCCCAGCCGATGCCTCGATCGCCGCGAATGTCGCCTCGACGTCCTGGATTTCGGTCAGATCGCACCGGTGAAAGACAGGCGGGTGCGTGGCGTCGCCGAGTTTCGATTGCAGCGCACGGCCGTCCGAGTCGGCAATGTCTAGGAAGAACACCTTGGCGCCTTGCCGAGCGAAGGCCTCGACCATGACCGCGCCGATGCCGGAGGCGCCGCCGGTGATGACGACTCGCTTGCCGGCGAGACTCGGATAGATGGCAGACATGGATGGGTCCTTTTATTGATCTTGTCGCGCCTCAGGAGACGGCAATGCCGCGGGAGGACAGGTTCCGGTAGAGCGCCCGGACCCCGAAGGTCCAGGGCGCGATGGCGTCGGAGCGTTGCACATGATTGATCAACGCGCCCAGCGACGGCGTGGAGATCGTCACGCGGTCCCCGAGGCGGTGGGTGAAACCTTTGCCTTCGACCCCCCGGTCCTGGATGGGGGAGAACATCGTGCCGAGGAACAGGAGAAAGCCGTCCGGATACTGATGGTGCCGACCGCATGTCTGCTGCACCAGATCTGCGGGGTCGCGACTGATCTCGGCCATGCGGCTGGATCCTTCCAGCCTGAAGTCGTCCTCCTGCCCTTCAATGATCAGGCTCACGGTGGCCGTGCGGATCGTGTCCAGCGTGAAGTTCTCGTCGAACAGACGCAGGAACGGTCCGATGGCGCAGGAGCCGTTGTTGTCCTTGGCCTTGCCCAGCAACAGGGCACTGCGGCCTTCAATGTCCCGAAGATTGACATCGTTGCCCAGCGTCGCGCCAACGATCTGCGAGCGGCTGTTGACCGCCAGCACAATCTCGGGCTCGGGGTTGTTCCACGACGAGCTCGGGTGCAATCCGACGTCCGCGCCGAATCCGGCCGCCGACATGGGTTGCGCCTTCGAGAACACTTCGGCGTCCGGGCCGATGCCAACCTCCATGTACTGCGACCAGTTGCCCTGGCGCATGAGTTCACGCTTGAGCGCCTCGGCTTCGGGCGAGCCGGGTCGCATGGCCGACAGGTCCGACCCGATGGTGCGCTGCATGTCGGCCCGAATCTGCGCGGCTCTGGCGGCATCGCCACCGGCCTGCTCCTCGATGACGCGCTCCAGCAGGCTCACGGCAAAGGTGACGCCACATGCCTTGATGGCCTGCAGGTCGCACGGGGCCAGGACTCTCTCGGCGCCCGCTTCCTTCGCGGCACCCATCGACTTGTCCAACCAACCGGCGGCATCGCCCAGGGGATCACCCGGACAGGTGCGAACGAAATCAAGAAGGTCTTCGCGCTCGAGCAGATCCGACAGCGTGGGCGCCGAAGCGGTGATGTCAAGGGCCTGCCCCGCGCGAACGACGACGACACAGGGACCATTGATCTTGGCTGCACGCCAGACGCGTCCGACCAGCAAGGCGCTGGAAGCGTCAACGGGAAGAAGCGAGGAAGTGAAAGTCGATTGCATTCGAAGATCCGTGGTGTCAGCGCGCCGCCCAGAGCATGCCGCGCTCGAGGATCGTGCGCATCTGCGGCACCTCGAACTCCTTGGCGACATGGCCGAGCGCGCTATAGAACACCCGCCCCTGCCCGTGCCGGCGCTTCCACACCACCGGCATCACCACGCCTTCGATCCATGGCGCATGCTCGCCGGTGAAGGTCGTCGTGGCCAGCACCTCGTTCGACGGGTCGACGTGCATGTAGTACTGCTCCGAGTGGTAGTCGAAGTCGCCAATGCCCTTCGTCACCGGATCGTCCGGCTTGACGATGTTCACGCGGAAGTCGATGACGTTGCCGGGATGGGCCACCCATTGGCCTCCCGTCATGAACTGGTAGTCGACCGCCTCGCGAAAGGCATCGCCCATGCCGCCATGAAAGCCGGCGAGGCCGACGCCTTCGCGGACGGCTCGGGTCAGGTTGGCGAGTTCGTCCTTTTCGATCTTGGCCATCGTGATGATCGGAACGATCAGGCTCAGGTCCGCGATGGCCGGGTCCGCAAACGCCGTCGTCGAGGTCTCGACACGGACCTTGAAGCCGTGCCCTGTCAACATGTCCGAGACGATCTTCGCGCCCTGGTCCGGCTCGTGCCCACTCCAGCCGCCCCACACAATCATGGCTTCACGCATTTGAGCTACCTTTTCAATTCACTGATGAGTTCAGCCGAGGCCGCCGGCCGAGAACGCAGTCGGCAATATGTCCGGCCGCTCGGGCCGGGTCTCGATGCTCACATGGCGACCGAGTCGCGATGAGGTCTCGAACGCCTCCATCACTTCAAGAACATGAAGAGCCAGTTCGCCCGACGCACGATGCGGACGATTGGCGCGGATGGCATGCGCCATGTCGGCGACTCCGATGCTTCGGTAGTTCCCGTCTCCGTAAGCGTGTCCGATGGGCTGGTCGGCCCACTCCTGCCCGGCCTGGGCGAGCTGGATCGTGCCGCCGAAGTAATTCGGATCCGGCACGATCATGCTGGCCTCGGTGCCGTAGAGCTCGATGGGCACATGCCGGTGCTTCGGCACGTCGAAGCTGGTCGCGATCGAAACGATGGCACCTGAAGCGAATTCCATCGTGCCCGCGACATGGGTGGCTACTTCGACGTCGATCTTGATGCCCTTGAGCGGTTCGCTGGTGATGAGGCGCTCGCTGCGCACACGCGAGGTCGAACCTGAAACGCGCGCGACGGGTCCGATCAGGTTGACCAGCGCCGTGATGTAGTACGGCCCCATGTCGAGCATCGGCCCGCCGCCCTCGGCGTAGTAGAAGGCAGGGTTCGGATGCCAACGCTCGTGACCCGGACACATGAAAGTCGCCGTGCCCGCCACCGGCTTGCCGATGGCGCCTTCGTCGACGAGCTTGCGGCAGGTCTGGTGCGCGCCACCGAGGAAGGTGTCGGGCGCACAGCCGACGCGAAGGCCGCGTCTGTCGGCGGCTTCGAGCAGCGTTCGTGCGTGGGCTGTCGTAAGGCCCAATGGCTTCTCGGAATGGACGTGCTTTCCGGCGGCGATCGCCATGAGGCCGACTTCGACGTGTGCCGCCGGGATCGTCAGGTTGACGATGATCTCGACCGCAGGGTCGCGCAAAAGCGCATCGACCGAAACAGCCTTGAGACCGAACTGCGAGGCACGCGCTTGTGCCGCCTCCGGCTTCAGGTCGGCGACGCCCCGGATATCGAGCATGGGGAACTTCGTTGCGGCCTTCAGGTAGGCCTCGCTGATGTTTCCGCAGCCGATGAAGCCGATACCAACCTTGTCCATCAGCGATCCTGCACCGCGAAGGCGGAATACTTCTTCACGATGCCGGCGAGCTCGTTGTTCACCTTGCACCGCTTCAGAGAAAACGAAGAGAGGACCCGATCGATCTGCGATTCGGACAAGTCCTTGAACAGGCGGGCGTAGGTCTGCTGCATCAGGGCGCTGGTGTAGAAGCAGAGCACCGCCGAGCTGAAGCACTTGCGGTTGTAGTTCCTGGTGATGTTGTCGTCGCCGATGACGTCGTAGATCTGCTGCGCCAGTTTTCCGGTTTCCTGCTTGACCGGCGTCTGGGGCATCCACACCATCCAGTCGTCGGCGCCCAATTGCTCCTTCTTCCGGATGAAGTCGCCGACCCGCTGCCGGTACTCCGACTCGGGGTCGAGGGTCACCAGCCCCATCACGCCGACGTCCTTGTAAGTCCAGGTGGTCCAGTGCGCGCCATGGCGCTCGAAAATGCCGATCTGGTCGTCCATGGCACGCAGGCGGTCGGGCACCGATTCCAGGCCGCCGTTGTAGACCGATCCGAACTCGCCGACCCACAAGGGAGTGCCGTGCTTCTTCGTGAACACGGTGCCTTCGTGGTTCGTGAACTCCGTCTCTTGCCTCGCCAGGTCCCAGTGCTCGGGGCCATAGCTTCGGGACTGTCCCGCATCGATCGTTCCGGGATACTGGCCCGGGCCGAAGCCCGCGATGGTGTAGTTGTGGCTGCTGTAGACGAGGTTGTCCGCGAAGGGGGCCTCCAGGCCATCGAAGAGGTAGGAGTAGCGATCGCCCTCGAGAAAGATGATGTGCCTGGAATCGATCTCCCGCACCGCGTCGACGGCCCTCCGATAGACGGCGTTCATCAAGTCCCAGTCCGGACGGTAGTTCTTGTGGATGTTCCAGGGCAGGTCGCCGAACTGGTTGTTCACGCAGGGCTCGTTCATCAGGTTGAATCCCGCGACGACGGCCTCGTCCTTGTAGCGCCTGGCAATCTCCTTCCACAGGGCGATGAACCGGTCCTGGTAGTGCGCGTGGTTCCAGAACAGGCTGTGCCTGTTGGCATTGTCCGAATGCCAATGCACGTTCTGCCAGCCCTGGACGGCGTGCAGGTCGAGGATGGCGTAGAGGCCGTGCTTCTCGCACCACCGGAGCACCTGCGTCAGCCGCTGGAAGCCGGCTTCCTTGTAGACGAAGGGCTTGTTGTCGTCCTCGAAGTGCCTGTAGTTCAGCGGGAGCCTGACCACGGTGGTGCCAAGGCTCTTGAGGTACTCGATGTCTGACTCATTGAAGAAGTGGTCGTGGAATCGCTCGAAGAAGAATTCGGCCTTCGACTTCCCCAGGACCTCCGCCATCTCGAAGCGCAGCGTGTGCTCCGCGCCGGCGAACCCGTTGATGAAGTCCTCCATGTTCATCCAGCCGCCGACACAGGTGCCCCGGAGGCGCACGCTCTTGCCTCGGGCATCGACGATCTGGTTGGCCTTTACGCTCAGAAAATCCATTTGTCCTGCTCCTGTTGCATCAGTTGATTCGTTGTTCGGTCGCCGCATCGAACAGATGCGCGTGTTCTTTCCGTGCGGCAATGCGGATGATTTCGCCGGGCCCGGCGGTGATGCGCTCGCGGAACACAGCGCAGATCGCCTGTCCACCGATCTGCGCCATCACCTGGGTTTCGGATCCGGTCGGCTCGACCACCTCCACCGTGATCGGGAAGCCCGCGTCGTCGAGCACGAAGTGCTCGGGCCGGATGCCATAGACCGCCGGCAGTCCCGGCGTCGCTGTCGGCGCGTTCGAGAAGGGCAAGGTCAGGCCACCGGATCCATCGACCACGAAGCCCTCTCGCTCCACCTTCCCCTTGAGGAGGTTCATCGCGGGACTGCCGATGAAGCCGGCAACGAACAGGTTGCTCGGACGGTCGTACAGGTCGAGAGGGGCGCCCACCTGCTCGACGACGCCGTCATGCAGCACCACGATCTTGTCGGCCATCGTCATGGCCTCGACCTGGTCGTGCGTCACGTAGACGATGGTGGTTCCCAGGCGCTGATGCAGCGCCTTGATCTCGGTGCGCATCTGCACCCGAAGCTTGGCGTCGAGGTTGGACAGCGGCTCGTCGAACAGGAACACCTTGGGGTCGCGAACGATCGCCCGGCCCATCGCGACGCGCTGACGCTGGCCACCGGAGAGTTCCTTCGGCAGGCGACCCAGAAGCGGCTCGAGACTGAGGATCTTCGCCGCACGCGCGACTTTCGGGTCGATCTCGCTCTTCTTGGCGCCACCCATCTTGAGCGAGAAAGCCATGTTCTGCTCGACCGTCATGTGCGGATAGAGCGCGTAGCTCTGGAACACCATCGCGATGTCGCGCTCCTTGGGCGCGAGGTCGTTGACGACCCGCTCGCCGATGCGGATCTCGCCGCCCGAAATATCCTCCAGCCCGGCGATCATCCGCAGCAGCGTCGACTTGCCGCAGCCGGAGGGGCCGACGAGGATCACGAACTCGCCGTCGTCGATCTCGACATCGACGCCGCGAATGACGGGCACCGGGCCATAGTCCTTCTGGACTTTCCTGATACTCACCGAAGACATGGATCGATCCTTCTCAGCCTTTTACAGAGCCGGAGGTCAGGCCGGCGACGATGTGCTTCTGGGCGGCAAAGAACATGACCACGGCCGGAAGGATCGTGAGCGTGATGAATGCCAGCACCAGGTTCCAGTCGGTCGAGAACTCGCCCTGGTACGCCATGATTCCCAGAGGCCAGGTGTAGAGCGTCTCGCGGTTGAAGACCACCAAGGGCAGCAGGTAGGAATTCCAGCTGTGCACGAAGACGATCACCGACACCGTCGCCAGGATGGGTCTCGACAGAGGCAGCACGATGTGCCAGAAGAACCTGAAGTAGCCGCAGCCGTCGATCAATGCCGCCTCGAACAACTCCGCCGGAAGTTGCTTGAAGTAATTGCGGAACAGCAGGATGCTCGACGCCAGGCCGAAGGCCACTTGGGGCAGCACGACGCCCCAGTAGTTGTCGAGCAGGCCCAGGTCCCGGATCTGGATGAACAACGGCAGGATCGCGGTCGCCGCGGGGAACATCAATCCGAGAAGAAGGTAGTTGATGAGGAAGGTCGAGCCGAAGAACTGAACGTGCACGAACACGAATGCGGCCATCGCCGAGACCATCACCGTCAGCACGACCGTCAGCAACGCGATCACCGCGGAATTCCCCATCAATTGCCAGTAGCGGCTCCCGCCCAGGATGTCCCAGTAGTTTCGCCACTCCCATTGCGCCGGAATCCCGAAGGGATTGACGCGCAGGTCTCCGAGGGTCTTGAATCCGCCCAGGATGGTAGCGACCAGTGGGATCAGCACCAGGCCGGCAACGAAGAATAGCGCTGCGTAGCGAACGACCGGCGACATGGACGCCGACTTCGGCGCGGATGTATCGTGACTAGTCATGGCGCATCAGAACCCGCTTGTAGCCAAAGGCGAAGACCACGCAGATCAGGAACAGGACAACGCCGACTGCACTGCCGAATCCGATCTCCATGCGGGTGACACCGTAGTTGTAGAGGAAGGTCACCATGGTCTGCGTGCTGTCGGACGGACCGCCCTTGGTCAGCGGCATGATGAGATCGAACAGCTGGATCGACCCCAGGATCGCGAAGAACACCGACAGCCTGATCGTCGAGCCGAGCAACGGAACCGTGATCCGGCTGAAGATCTGCCAGCGGGACGCGCCGTCGATGCGAGCGGCCTCGTACAGGCTGCGATCGATCTGCTGCAATCCGGCGATGTACAGGATCATGTGGAAGCCGAAGTACTTCCAGATCACGACCACCAGGATGGCGTACATGGCGATCTCGGGTTCGGACAGCACATAAGGCGCCGTCGCTCCGAACGATTCCCAGATCTTGGCCAGCAAGCCGTAGTCGCCGTCGTAGACAAAGCGCCAGATCAGGCCGGCCGCGATCTCCGCCAGGATGTACGGCAGAAAGAAGATCAACCTGAACGTGGTCGTGCCGATCACCCGGTCGGCAAGCAATACCGCCATTGCCAGCGCCAATGGCAACTGCACGGCCAGCGACCCCACGATGATCAGCAGGTTGTTGCCGAGGGCCGTGTGGAACGCAGGATTGCGGAAGAGGTCCACGAAATTTCGCAAGCCGACGAAATTCGTGGGCACGCCATAGCCGTTCCAGTTGAAGAAGCTGTACCAACCGGCGGCCCCCATCGGCAAGGCGACGAACAGGGTGAACAACAAGATCGCCGGCGGAAGAAAGAACAGCACCACGGCCGTTGTTCCGCCGATTCGCTTGGATGGCTTGCGACGCCAGGCCCGCGACCTGCCCGTTAGGGCGGGCGCCACGGCACCTGCACTGTGATCGATCGTCGTCACGATGGCTCCTTCCCTGTCTACGCGCATCGAATGCCGGCGCCTGAGTCGGGGTCGCGTGGGTCGTTCAGTTGGTGCTGTTGGCGCGCTGCCAGGCGGCTTGTACCGCAGCCGCTGCATCCGCCGGCTTCATCTTCCCCGTGGCGAGTTCGACCGACACGTCGTTGACCACCGCACCAACCGACGGGCCAAGCATCTGGTCGTAATAGATCTGGTGGTAGGGGGACTTCGAAACGTTGCCTGCCAATTGGCGAAGAATGGGGTTGGCGATGGCATCCTGCGTTCCAATCACCACGGGGATGTAGGAGCCGCGTTCAGCGGGCACCCGTTGATTCTTTGCCTCCGAGAAGAAGCGCAGGAATTCGACGGCCTCCTTCGGAGAGCCCTTGGTGACGAGCCAGCCATTCATTCCGCCCAAGGTGTCGCTCGGGTCGCCCTTGCCCCCCGCGACGACCGGGAACGGAAACCATCCCAGCTTGTCCTCGGGAATGCCGAGCTTGTTCGCGGAGTTCGCCTTCATCGAGCCGAGCATCGCGTTCAGCTGGAGCACCATGGCGCCCTTGCCGTCGCCGAACTGGCCCGACGACTGGGGAAACGTGGCGCCGAGGTAGCCCGGCTGGAAGGGCTTCAGGTCGGTCAGCTGCTGGAACAAGGTGCCCGCCTGGACGAAGGTGTCGCTCGCAAAGCCCTTACCCTCGCCTTGCATGGCAGCGTCGAAGGCAGCCTTGCCTCCGAGTCGCAATGCCAGATGCGACCAGTAGAAGTGCAGCGGCCACTTGTCCCCGCCGCCGACGATGATCGGCGTGCTTCCCGAGTCCTTGATCTTCTTCACGGCGCCGAGCAGGTCGTCCCAGGTCTTGATCGACCCGGCGTCCACGCCGGCCTTGGCAAAGAGGTCCTTGTTGTAGAAGAACCCGACCTGGCCCAGCTGCAGCGGCACCCCGTAGACCTTGCCGTTGACGGTAAAGGCCTGCAGCGCAGCCGGCATGAAGCTCTCGCGCCACTTCGCGTCCATCGGCGCCGAGAGGTCCTCGACCACCCCGGCCTTGATCTGGTCGCGCATGGTTCCGCCACCCCAGCTGTACAGGATGTTGGGCCGGTCGGGTGATTGCAGCAGCGTGGTCAGCTTCTTCTTGTACGACTCGTTCTCGAGGTACTGGATCTCGACCTTGACACCGGGGTGCGTCGATTCGAAGCGGCGTGCGACGTCGTTGTAGAAGGCGCCGGTCTCGGGGTTCTGGTCCACGTGGAGCAGACGAACGGTCATGTCGGCGGCCAGGACACCGGCAGAGGACAGGCACATCCCCGCGGCGAGCACCGCAGAAGAAACCAACTTGATGCTTCTCATCGTGTCTCCTATTTGTTTGATGGCCAAACAAATGTGCCATCCGCCGCTGATGACGTCACTAGGGAATACGCCGATGGTGCAGATTTTCGAAGTCGACGCCACGCTTTCGGCTTGGCTCGCCGCGCCATCGGCTCCAAGGATCGCCATGACACATCTGGAAAATCGAAATGTGAGACCATTAGTTCGACCAGCAGCCATAAAACGAACGAGCGCGCCGAAGGAGCCAATGCACACGCCAACGCCAGTCACGGGAGATCAGGCTCTCGTCAAGAACATCAATCGCATTGCCATGCTTCGCCTGCTGCGCGAACACGCCGGCATCTCGCGCGCCGGCCTGTCCGAGCGCAGCGGCTTGACGCGATCGACGGTCAGCCTGCTCATCAAGGAACTCATCGATGAAGGGTGGCTGGTCGAGGCGGATGCATTCGTGACCGGTACCGTCGGACGGCGGCCCACGCCTTTGAGGCTCGATGGCAAGAACATGGTCTTGCTCGGCGTCGACCTTGGACCCGACGTCGTCCGGGTCGTGGCGACCTCGATCCATGGGGAAATACTCGAGTCGAGCCAGGCAGCGTTGCGATCCAAGGATCCGGATCAAGCCTGCCACCAACTCGTCGAGATGGCCACCGCGCTCTCCGCGAAGATGACACGCGCAGGCGCGCGCCTCCTGGGCATCGGCGTCGGACTGCACGGGCCGGTAGACAAGCGTTCCGGCATGCTGGAATTTGCGCCGAACATCGGCTGGCGCCATGTCGAGATTGGCCGTCGCTTTGGCGCGGAACTCACACGGGCAGGCCTGGCGGACGTGCCGGTCTACTATCACAACGAAGCCGACCTGGCCGCGGTCGGTGAGATCGAGTTTTGCGAGAGACCGGTCGACGATCCCCTGGTCTACGTCAGTTGTGGCGTTGGCGTCGGCGCAGGCATCATCCTCAACCACGCGCTGTTCACGGGCGCCAGCGGTTCAGCAGGCGAAATCGGCCATACGACCCTTGTGATCGACGGGCTGCCCTGCTCGTGCGGTCGCCTCGGTTGCGCAGAGGCGTACATCGGGCTCAAGGCGATCGCAGCCGCAGCGGGTTGCTTTCAGGACGGCGCGATCGACCGGCGCGCGCTGAGAGCGCGCATGAGCGCTCGCGATCCAGCGGCCCGGAGCGCTTTCGCGCGAGCGGGCGCCATGCTGGGCGTGCTGCTGCAGAACGCCTGGACCACCTTCAACCCGCAGGTGATCGTACTGGGCGGGGAGACGGTGACCCTCGGCGGTGACACCCTTCTCGATGCGGCAACCGAGGTACTTGCCCGGTACGCAGAGAGGGCCGGCCTGACGGCGCCCATGGTGAGAACAGCGCGCTACTCCGACCTGGCCACCGCCGTTGGCGGGGCCGCTTATGTCCTGCACGCGATGCTCAATCCCCACCAGCCTGCCCTCCACTCGCAATACGTTCCGACCCCGTCGTCTGCCCAGGGCGCGTAGGGGTCTCGGTCAGGGTTAAACCCTAATTGGTTCGATCGGCGAATTAATTGAAGATTTGCCGATCTCATGAACCCTGCCCGCCCTCATCCACCCTTGCGCATCGGCATCCTGGGTTGCGCCAACATCGCCAGGCAGTTCTCGCGTGACGTGGCGCCGAGCCAGCAGGCGCGCGTCGTCGCCGTGGCGAGTCGCAACGCGGATACCGCAGCGGCCTTCGCATTGGCCCAAGGCATTGACCGACACCACGACAGCTACGAGGCCTTGCTGTCCGACCCCGAGATCGACACGGTGTACGTGCCGCTGCCAAACAGCCTGCATGCCGAATGGGCCATCAAGGCCGCAGAGGCCGGCAAGCACGCGTTGTGCGAGAAGCCCCTGGCGCTGAATCGCGACGAAGCACGGGCCATGTTCGATGCCGCAAAGCGGCACGGCGTCATGCTGCTTGAGGCGTATCCCTACTACTTTCAGCCGCAGACCGGCGCACTGCTCGACTTGCTGCGCGCGGGCGCGATCGGCACGGTGCGCTCGATCCAGGCGAGCTTCGGATTCAGTCTGGCGAATCCGCAAGGCAACATCCGGATGAATGCGGAACTCGGCGGCGGTGCATTGCTCGACGCCGGCTGCTATCCGCTGAGCCTGATCCGACTGGTCATGGGTTGCGCGCCGCAGCGCGTGCAAGCCGATGCCGAATGGGCCGGGACTGGCGTCGACATGGGCCTGACGGCCACCCTGTACTACGCCGATGGCGGTCGCGCCCAGCTTTCCTGTGCGATGGATACGGCGAGTCACCGACTGGCCCACATCGTCGGCACGCAAGGCGTCATCACCACCGAATTCCTGAACCATACGGGCTCGCCGTCCGGTGCTCCGCCTTTTGGCTATCTTTCCAGCCCACTGCGCATCCGTCGCGGGACGGCTCAGACGATTCCGTTCGAAGACATCGGGGCTGGCGTCGGGAGCGGCTTTCGCTTCGCCGCGGAGGCATTCGCAAAGGTCATCGCGGAGCGCGACTTCGACGCCGTCGCCCGAGCGGCCGAGGCCAGCCTGGACAACGCGGCGACGCTGGAAGCCCTCGCAAGAAGTGCAAGGGAAAGGCAGATCGTTGAACTGAGGCCTTAAGGCACCAGGTACGCAACCTGGGATGTACTTGTCATGCGCCAGTCGCGCGGCACCGTGCGCGCTGCGCCGGTGACCTCGACGCTGCCGCGCAGGCGGATGTCGGCGCTCGACGCGCCGACCGCGCAGTCGAACCACCCCGGCTCGACGACCCGTTCGCCGTCCGGCCCGGTGAAACTCAGCATGTCCACGGGCACCCGCCATGTCACGCGTGCCGCTGCACCCGGCACGAGGTCGATGCGCGCAAACGCCTTGAGCTCCAGCAGCGGCCGTACCACGCTCGCATGGCGATCGCGCACGTAGAGTTGCGGCACCTCGATGCCGCGGCGTGCGCCGGTGTTGATGACTTCGAAAGCGAGGACGACTTCTCCCGTGCTTTCCACGCTGGCGGTGAGCTCGAGCCCGCGGTACTCGAAGCTGGTCAATGCGCGCCCGTGCCCGAAGGGATAGCGGCTGCCGAAGTGAAAGGCGATCGGCGTTCCGGCGCTTTTCAACTTGTGGTTGTAGAAGTACGGCATCGCGCCCGCGCTCTTCGGCACCGAGACCGTGAGCCGTCCCGAGGGGGGAACGCGGCCCGCCAGCACGTCGGCCAGTGCCGTGCCGCCCTGCTGGCCGCCGGCGAAGGCCATCACGTAGGCGGCGAGTTTCGCCTCCATTCCGCCGAGGTCGTACGGACGTCCGCTCATCAGCACCGCAATCGTCGGCGTGCCGGTGGCCACCACCGCTTCGAGCAGCTGTTGCTGGACTCCCGGCAGCGCCAAGGTGTCCGTATCGCAGCCCTCGCCCACGGTCCCGGTCTGGAACATGCCCGCCAGGTCGCCGACGCACACGATGGCCACCTCGGCGCCGCGGGCCGCCTCGGCCGCCGCGGCGATATCGTCCGTGCGCTGCGACACGGGTGACTGCTGCAGCTCCCGCCCACTACCCAGGTCGCCCGGGAACATCGGCGCGCCTGCGCGGCGCTGCTCGATGATGCTGCAGCCGCGCTCATGGACGACGCGATCGGCGCCATAGAGGGCTTCGAGCGCGGCGCGCGGGGTCACGATATGGGCTGTACTTTCCTGCCCGTCATGCATCACGACATGGGCCGGGTAGCTGTACGCGGACAGCAGGGCGAGCGGATCATCGGCGGTGGGGCCAATGAGCGCGATGCGCGGCGCACGTGCGGGGTCCACGGGCAGGATGCCGGCGCGATCCTCGAGCACGACGATGGCCTGCCGCGCGGCTTCGAGCGCGACTTCGACAGCGGCAGGCGCGCGCAGAGCGGGGGCCTCGACCGGGTCGTCGAAGCTGCGCTCGAACAGGCCGAGTCGAAACTTGTGTTCGAGCACACGCGACACCACGGTGTCCAGCTGCGCGGCGCTGAAGATGCCGCGCCCGATCGCGGTCGTCACCTGCTGCGCGCAGTCGTCGCCGGGCAATTCCATGTCGAGACCCGCCCCGAAGGCCATGGCAGCAGCCTCCGCGGCGTCCCGGGCCACCGCGTGGTGCTGGTACAGGAGGCTCACGCCACCATAGTCGGCGACCACCAGGCCGTCGAATCCCCAGCGGTCGCGCAGCACCTCGGTGAGCAGATGCCGCGAGGCGTGGCACGGCTCGCCATCGATGTCGTGATAAGCGGGCATCACCGAGCCGGCGCCGGCAAGCCTCACGGCCATCTCGAACGGGAGCAGGAAGACGTCGTTCAACGTGCGCCAGCCGACGTTGACCGGCGCGTGGTTGCGCGCGCCCTCGCTGAAGGAATGGCCGACATAGTGCTTCAGCGTCGCCAGCACGCCGCGGTCGGGCCCTTGCAGGCCGCGCACGTAGGCGGCTCCCATGAGGCCCACCAGGTACGGGTCTTCGCCGAAGGTTTCCTCCGTGCGCCCCCAGCGCACGTCCCGCGACACGTCCAGCACCGGGGCCAACCCCTGCTGGCAGCCGACCGCCCGACATTCGGCACCCGTGGCTGCGGCGACCGCTTCGACGAGTTCCGGATTCCAGGTCGCGGACAGCGCTAGCGCCGAAGGGAACAGCGTGCCGTCGCGGGTCATCAGGCCGACCAGGCACTCTTCGTGCGAGATGGCGGGGATGCCGAGCCGCGTTTCGTTCCTAAGGTGCCGCTGCAGCGCATTGAGCGCCCGCAGGCCGGTGATCGGGTCGACACTGCGCGTTCCGAGCGGCCGGGTGATCTGGCCGACGCCGAGTGCGAGGCGGTGCTTTAGCGTCGCTTCATCGCTGGAGCCGAGAAACGCGGGGCCGGGCCGCACGCGGTGCTCTCCGTGCTCGTCGAGGAACAGCCAGTAGCCGTGCAGCTGCGCGACCTTTTCGGCCACGGTCATGCGCGCGATGAGGTCGGCCACACGAGTCGCCAC
The DNA here is from genome assembly GCF_056402355.1 of Variovorax sp. P4_B11. NCBI lineage: Bacteria > Pseudomonadati > Pseudomonadota > Betaproteobacteria > Burkholderiales > Comamonadaceae > Variovorax > Variovorax sp. P4_B11. The sequence goes on along the minus strand of NZ_JBFUHO010000041.1, from coordinate 19,438 downwards.
GGACAAGGCGGCGTTCTTGTAGGGCGCGTCTGCGGAAATGGTGGACGGGGTCACGTCAGACCGAGCCGGATCGGCTGATCGTCGGGAGCCTCAATCGTTTCCAGGGCCGCGCTCAACTTGCGTGCGTACTCGACTTCCAGCTCGGTACCGGCGAGGTCGTTCAGCTCGCCCGGGTCATCGTTGACGTTCCACAAGATCTTCATCGGCGTATTTTGACCCGGATCGTTAACGTTGGCTCCCCTGAGGGAGCACTGAAATGTTCAGCCGTTTCCGACAGCATTGCGACCCGGTAAGGCAAAGCTTGTTCGCGCACGGACAGGCACCCCGACCTGCTCAGAATATCTTTCCTCGGTATCCGCATATGGCGAAAACTTATATTTATAGATCTCCGTCCATCCGCCCATAAATTACTACTTGGCATAGACATTGCCTCGACAAGTCATCTCCTTCCGCCAAGGATCGCATGTCCTCTTCATTGATTTCCCGCCGCGCCGGCGCGGCCCTTCTTTCGGCTGCCCTGTCGCTCGCCATCCACGCCGCGCCTGCCGCAGCGGAAGAATGGCCCGCCAAGCCGATCACCATGATCATGGGCTTCCCCGCGGGCTCCGGTGTCGACGTGGTGGCGCGCGCCATCCAGGAGCCGCTGGCCAGGCAACTGGGCCAGCCGATCATCATCGACTACAAGTCGGGCGCCGCCGGCAACATCGCCAGCGAGTACGTGGCGCGCGCCAAGGCCGACGGCTACACGCTGGCCTTCGGCACGGCGGCCACCCACGGCAGCAACGCGGCGCTCTACAAGAAGCTGCCCTTCGACGTCGAGAGCGACTTCGTCGCCGTGGCGCCGGTGCTGGATGTGTCGAACGTGCTCACGATCAATCCGGACGTGATCAACGTGACGACCCTGAAGGAGTTCGTCGCGCTCGTGAAGGCCAACCCCGGCAAGTACAACTACGCCTCCACGGGCAACGGCGCCGGCACGCACATGGCCTTCGCGGAATTCAACTCGCGCCTCGGGCTGCAGATGACGCACGTGCCGTACAAGGGCGGCCCGGAGGCGATCAGCTCGGTGGTCAAGGGCGAGACCTGCTGCATCATGAACCAGGTCCAGACGGTGCTGCCGCAGTACAAGGCCGGCAAGGTCCGCCTGCTCGGCGTGACGACGGCGACGCCGGTCGCCGCCGTCAAGGAAGTGCCGACCATCGCTTCGAGCGGCCTGCCCGGCACCCAGGGATTCGACAGCTCGATCTGGTTCGCCGTGTTCGCGCCCAAGGGCACCGACCCGAAGATCGTCGACAAGCTCAGCGCGGCCGTGAAGTCCGTGCTCGAGCAGCCCGAACTGCGAGAGAAGTTCGAGGCACAGGGCAACACGGTCCGGATCGAAACGCCGGCACAGTTCAAGAAGACGGTGCACGAGAACCGGGTGAAATGGGCCGAGGTCGCGAAGGCCGCCAACATCAGCCTGGACTGAACGCAAGTACGCCCATGTCCCCGGAAACCCGCCACAACCCCGAGGCCGTCCCAGGCGGATTGGCCGCACTCGAGCAGCGCCTGGCCAAGGACCTCGAATGCCTTGGATGGCCGGCACGCGACTGGATGCCGCAGCAAGGCGCCGAGCACGGCGTGCCGGTCCTCGACGTCGCCATCGTCGGCGCCGGCCAGGCCGGCCTTGCAGCGGCCGCCGCGCTGGCCCAGCACGGCATCCACGCGCTCGTGTTCGACCGCGCGCCGCTCGACTTCGAAGGCCCCTGGGCCACCACCGCGCGCATGGAGACCTTGCGCTCGCCGAAGGAGCTGACCGGCCCGGCGCTGGGCCTGCCGGCGCTGACCTTCCGCGCCTGGTTCGAGGCGCAGTTCGGCGCCGATGAATGGGCCCGGCTCGACGGCTGCGTGTACTGCACCTCGGTCCATGCGCAGCGCTTCGAGCAGTTGGCCAAGCGCAGCGACCTGATCGAACAGGTCTTCGAAGACCCCGCCACGGCCGGCACCAGCGAGCGCGAGAAGGCCATCGTCAAGTTCTCGGCCGAACTCACGCTGCGGCCCGATGCGCTGGGCGCCGAGGTGGTGGCCGGCGGCGAGCAGCAAATGCTCTGCATCGCCCGGGCGCTCATGAGCCGGCCGAAGCTGCTGCCGATGGACGAGCCGTCAATGGGCGCCGCCTACCTCGGGGGTCATGCGAACGCCTAGGTTTGCGCCACGTCAAGACGCCGTGCTTGCGCATTCCGATACTGACGGCATCCATCCCAAGGAGCATTTCATGTATCAGCGAATTCTTGTTCCCGTCGACGGCAGTGCGACCTCGCAGCGCGGGCTGGACGAGGCCATCGCCCTCGCGAAGATCACCCAGGGCCGGCTGCGGCTGTTCCACGTCATCGATGAACTCTCCTTCGCGCTGGCCATGGATGCCTACGCGGGCTTCGCCGGCGACTGGCTCGACGAGCTTCGCAAGGCCGGCCGCCGCCTGCTCGACGAGGGCCAGGCCGCCGCGAAGGCCGCCGGCGTCGAAGCCGACACGGTGTTGTGCGACAAGTTCTCCGGCACCGTCCACGAGCAGGTCACGGCCGAAGCCGCCAGCTGGCCCGCCGACCTGATCGTGCTGGGCACGCACGGCCGCCGCGGCGTCGGCCGCCTGGTGATGGGCAGCAGCGCCGAGAACGTGCTGCGCTATGCGACGGTTCCGGTGTTGCTGGTGCGCGCTGTCGAGGCCCCGACGACGGCGAAGCCCGAGCCGGCGCAGGCGGAGAACGTGAGCCTGCCCTCGGCCGCCCTGTCCTTCGAGTAGCCCCGTGGCCCGCCCGCGTCGCGGGTCTCATCGGCTGCGGGCGAGCCATCGGGCCCGCAGCGCCGCAGCGTCCAGCGTCGCTTCGGTGTCGACATCCAGCGTGATGGCGCGTTCGTCGCCGTCCAGGGGCTCGTGGCTGGCGAGCTGACGCTCCAGCACCGCCAGATCCGCCTCCGAGGCGTCGCTGCGGCCGGCGCCGCGAGCCGCCACGCGGCGCCGTAGTTGGGCGTCGGCGGCCTGGCAATGGAGAATCGAGAAAGGCACGCGCAGTTCGGCGGCCAGCGCCCGGAAGGCCATCCGCTCGTCGCGTCGCAGAAAGGCGGCATCGACGATCACCGGATAGCCCGACTGCAGCGCCGTGCGCGCGCACGCAGCCAGCCGGTCGAAGGTGCGCCGCGTCGCCTCCGGGGTGTAGATGTCCACCGACTGCTCGGCCGATCGCTGCAGGGGCGCCAGTCCGAACAGCCGCTTGCGTTCGACGTCGGATCGAATGCGGACCGCGCCTGCGAGCGCAAGCAGTTCCCGGGCAACGGTGGACTTTCCCGATCCGGACAGTCCGTGCGTGATCAGCAGGCGAGGCGCCGGCGCGGCATTCGGCGCGGCGAGCGCCTCGGCACAGCCGAGATAGTCGGGCCCGGAGGGTTGCAAGCCGTCGCCCAGCGCCTGCGCCCGCAGCACGCCGACCCGGGCCCGGACCAGGGCCCGATACACCTCGTAGGCACGCAGCACCGCCAGGCCGGCATAGTCGCCGCCCTGCTGCAGATAGGCGTCGAGGAAGCGATACGCCAGGTCGGCGCGCCCGTGGGCCTTCAGGTCCATGGTCAAGAAGGCGACGTCGTTCATGACATCGATCCAGCGCAGCGCGGGGTCGAACTCGATGCAGTCGAAGGCGATCAACTGGTCTTCGACGAGCACCACGTTGGCCAGGTGAAGATCGCCATGGCATTCGCGTACCGCCCGCTGGCGCTGGCGTTCGAGCCATGCGGTGCGCAGCGACTCGGAACGCTCGGCGATCCAGGCCAGCAGCGACTGGAGCCGCTCGGCGCCGCATTCAGCGGGCAGTCCCGCCAGCGCTTCGCGCATCGGGCGCACCACCTGTTCCGGCGCGCCGAACTCGGAGAACAGCGGGGCGACCTCGGCTTGCGCGTGGAATGCGGCGAGCCGGTCGGCAAAACGCGACAGCTGCGGCGCCTGCAGCTTCCCGGTGAGCAACAGGTTGCGCAGCAGGCAGTCTTCCGGAAAGCGCCGCATGCGCACGGCGTACTCGATCGGTTCGCCGCCGCCGTCGAGGCGCGGCGCATCGGGACTGCCGCGCACCGCGACGACGTCGAGGTAGAGCGCGGGAGCGAGGCGCCGGTTGAGCCGGAGCTCCTCGTCGCAGAAATGCTTGCGCGCCGCCAGCGTGCTGAAATCGACGAAGGACAACTGCACGGGCTTCTTCAGCTTGTAGGCCAGGCGCTCGGTCAGCAGCACCCAGGAGATGTGGGTCTCGACCAGCGAGACCGGCTGGCCGGTCTCGGCCTGCAGTTGTTCGCGCAGCGCCGTCACGAGGGAGCGGCCTGCCGTGAGCGCATCGGGAGTTTCAGGCTTCATGTCGGCGACGAGCGTACGGGGCTGGGGTCGGGCATCGATCGGAGTCGTCCCTTTTTACCGGCCGCAGAGACGAATTCCTTGCGCTGGCGCAAACCCGTCCCTGCCGGCGCGGAAGATGCTTCAAGGGCTCGTTCACTCGGGAGAGTTTCCATGAAAGCCAGGATTGTGCTCGCCCTGCTGGCGGTGGCCCTGAACACGGCGGCACTCTCCGCCGACGACACCGCACCCGGCCAGTTGAGCCCGGCATCGACGCCGAGCCAGAAGGCGAAGGACGCCGCCGGCAAGGCGGCGCGCGAAGCCCAGATCGCAGGGCAGAAGGCGGCCGACGCAGCCAAGGCGGCCCTCGATCAAAGCAGCGCGAGCGCCGGCAAGATCTCCAAGGCCCTGGCCGAAGCGATCCGGCAAGCGGCCCGGAAGGCGGCCGATGCGGCGCGCCGCTTCGAGGAAAAATCCTCGGCCTCGGCCGACATGGCGCTCGACTTCGGCAAGGATGCGGCACACGCGACCCGGGAACAAAGCAGGAAGGCGGCCGCAGCGAGCAAGGAGGCGCTCGAGAAGGCCGAGGAGGCCGTCCGGCGGGCGGCGGCGGCGAGCCAGGAAGAAGCGGAGCAGGCCGCGCGGGCCACCCGCGAGGCGCTGCAACGGGCCGAGGATGCGACGCGCAGCGCCGCGCTGGCCGCCAAGGACGCCGCCTCGCGAGCGCTCGAGGCCGCCAGGTCGTCCAGGCCTTAGGGCGAACGAGATCCCTAGACCCGGCGCACGCACTTGTCGTAGAGGTGCGGCGCGCGGCCGCCCGGGTCGTAGCGGGCCTTCAAGGCCTCGTAGGCGGCCATTCCGTAGGCCGCGTCGAACGCCTCCCGCGTGAAGAAGCAATCCGAATAGAGCGACTTGATGCCCCCCAGCCGCTGCACCTCGTGCTCGACCCGCCGATTGAAGTGGCCGGCCTCGTGCGGCACCTCGGCCAGGATCACGTCCCAGAAGCCGAAGTTCACGTAGAGCGTGCCGCGCTTGAGCGGGTACAGCGTGAAGTCGAGCTGCGGCTCGGGCGCGCGGACCGGGCAGATCCAGATCGGCAGGATGCCGATGTCGCGCAGCAGGAAATCCAGGAACTCGCCGGCGCGCGCGATCGGCAGGTCGACGTCCTGGATCACCGACTCGGGATACCGGCCTCGCAGCCGCGAGAGCTTCGTGCTCAGGCCCCAGCGGGCGTTCCATCGCATCAGCGCCGCGTAGGTGCGCGAGTTCAGGCGGGAACGGCCGTACAGGCGGCGCAGCAAGGGATTCTGGGCACCGAAGTTCCGCGAACACCAGAACCAGTCGGTGTCCCAGCGCCACAGGTAGTCGATCGTGCGCAGGTCGTCGACCGGCGTCTCGCGCAGCGAGCGATAGTAGATCCGCTCGAAGCTGTAGTCGCTCGGCGACTCGGCCTGGCCGACGAAACGCGCCACGTTGAGCACCAGGGAATCGCTGCCGAACGCCACGCCGTCGATGAAATCGGCGGCGCCGCCGCAGAGCTGCGCCAGCTCCGCGAAAAAGGCGTCGGGCCGCGTGAACTGCAGGTGCCGGACCTGCACCCAGGGCTTCACCGGCAGCGTCCTCAGCACCAGCCGCAGCGCGTAGCCGAGCGAGCCATAGGAATTCGGGAAGCCGAGAAACAGGTCGCGATGCGCGTTCTGCTGCGTGCAGGTGACGATCCGCCCGTCCGGCAGCAGCACGTCGAACTCGACCAGCGTGTGGTGCACCAGGCCGTGCCGGAACGAGGTGGCCTCGATGCCGACGCCGGCCACCGCGCCGCCGACCGTGATGGTCTTGAGCTGCGGCACCACGGCCGGCATCACGCCGTGCGGCAGCGTCTCCCGGACCAGCGCCTCATAGCTGGCCAGGCCCTCGACCTCGACCGTGGAAGCCGCCGTGTCGACGCCGAGGACGTGGTCGAACTCGCCGAGGTCCAGGCGCCGCTTGGCGATCGGCCGGCGGTCGCGGAACAGGTTCGAGGTGCTCTTGGCCAAGCCGAGCGGCGCGTCCTGCTGCGCCGCCGCGCTCGCCTCGAAGGCGGCGAGCAGCCGGCGCCGGCGGGCGGCATGCGCGTCGGCATCAGTCGGCATACAGGTGGGCGCGGGTCATCGGGTAGCTGTCGCGCGTGATGTGGCCCTTGCTGAAGACGATCTGGAACAGGTGCGTGTAGCCGGCCGGCGAGCGGAACATCTCGGCGCAGCCGGTCAGGTAGGTGCGCCAGATGCGCCGGAAGCGCTCGTCGAAACGGGTCGGGTCGAGCGCCCGGATGGCCTGCCAGCGCGACTCGAAGCGGGCCGCCCATGCCTCCAGCGTCGGCGCATAGTGGCGCCGCAGGTTCTCGACATCGACCACCTCCAGGCCGCTGCGCTCCATGCAGACGATGACGTCGGCAAGGCTCGGGATCCATCCCCCCGGGAACACATGCTTGCGGATGAAGAGCTCGGTCTCGTAGCGGCCCACGTGGCCGATGAAATGGAGCACGCCGAGCCCGCCGGGTTTCAGGAAGTCCGCATGCGCCTGGATCACTTCGCCGAGCTGGTCGCGCCCCGCATGCTCGAGGACCCCGATCGAGACCACCTTGTCGTAGGGGGCGTCGACATCGCGGAAATCGGCCTCGCGCACGCGCAGGCGCCCGGCCATCCCGCGGCGCTCGATCTCGCCGCGCAGCCACTCGGCCTGTTCGGTCGTGATGTTCACGCCGGTGCCCGACGCGCCGCGGGTTTCCGCAGCGCGGAACATGAAGCCGCCGAAGCCGCAGCCGATGTCGACGAAGCGTTCGCCCGGCGCCAGCCTGATCTTGCGGCAGACGTGGTCGATCTTGTTGCGCTGCGCCTGCTCCAGGCTGTGCGTGTCGGCGTCCCAGTAGCCGCAGGTGTACATCATCAGCGGCTCGTCGAGCCATTGGCGATAGAAGTCGGTGCCCAGGCCGTAGTGGAAGCGGGCATTCGCCTTGGCCGTGGCCGGATCCCGGTTCGAGTGCCTCAGCTCGTGCAATCCGTTCTCGATGTTGTTGAGCGCGCCGGGCTGCTGGTCGAAGCCGGAGGCCATGCCGGTGGCGAGCGCCGCGGCGAAGTCGCCGTCGACGTCGACCTCCTGGTCGAAGTACGCCTCCATCAGGCCGATATGGCCGCGCGTGGCGATGCCGAACAGGGCCGCATCGGTGTGGATGCACAGCGTGAACGCGGGGGCGTCCGCACCCACGGCCACCCGCGTGCCGTCCGGCAGCTGTACCGCGAAGGAAGCGCCGGAGCGTGTGCTGATGCCTTCGAGCATGCCGCGCAGCGGAAGTGAAAGCACCATCGATGGCTCCTTCGCCGTGTTCGGGCGGCACAACGGTCCCTGAGCGAATTGCGCTCCATCGTAGTCAATGGACCCGGGCCATGGTTGACATGGATCAAGCATCGCGAACTAGGATGAAACACCCCCCGAAGCGCCTGCGGCGCCTCCCCCCTCAAGGGGGGCGACACCGGCGGCCCGGCAAAGCCGGTTCCGCGGTATCCCTGGTATCGGACCGCGCCGGTTTCATGCGTCGTGGGTCGCGCCAGGCGCGGCGGAGCCACTGCGATGGAGGAATGGGCGCGCCGGGGCTGCGGCGGAGCTGCATTGATTCAGCGCAAGACAGCGTTGGCAGGATGCCTCTAAATTGAAGCTTGGCCCACGATGCGGAGATGGCAATGAGCAAGGTTCTGGTGGTCTTCTACTCCTACACGGGCACCTGCAAGCGCGCGGCGCAACTGCTGAGCAGCCAGCAGGGCTGGCCGATGGCCGAGATCGTGGAGGTCCGGCCGCGCAGCGGCGTGACCGGCACCTTGCGCTGCGTCCTCGAGTCTCTGTTCCGGCTGCAGCCGGCCATCCGCTATGACGGACCGATGCCGAGGGATTTCGACGCAGTGGTCCTGATATCGCCCATCTGGGCGCTGCGGCTGGCGGGCCCAATGCGCAGCTTCGTGGCACGGCGGCGCGACCACCTGCCTGATGTCGCCATGGTCTCCCTCATGGGCGGCAGCGGGGCGCCCGAAGCCGCTGCCGAGGTCACCCGCCTGATCGGGCGCCCTCCGATCCTGAGCACCGCGCTCACCATGCGCGAGGTCGACGACGGCAGCTGCGCGGCGCGGCTGCAGGCCTTCGGGACGGCGGTCGCCAGCGCGGAGGACTCGAAAGCCGTGGTTCGCCCGGTCACGCTGTCGCCGCAGGCGGTTTGACGTGAGGATGCCGCGGCCGCAGGGGCGGCAGCTGCACGCCGCCTTCGTCACCATTCGAGCGCTGGCCGCTCTCGGGGTGGTCGGGCTGGTCGGCGCCTGCGCGTCCGTGCCCGACCAGCCTGCCGCCCCGGGCCCTGTCGCCGAGCGCGCCGCGCCGGCCATGCCGGCCATGCTGGCGCCGCCGGCCGCGCCCGCCTTCTCCTCGCTGGTCGCCAGCCGCAGTGCCAGCGTGGTCGACATCAGTACCTTGCGGATCGGCCGCGACGAACGGGCCGAGGGCCTGGAACTGGAGTTCGCGCCCGAGAACGATTTTGCGGACAGGCTGGCCTGGCCGCTGCCGGCCGACGTCCGGATCAGCCAGATCCGCGACCTGGCGTCCGGCGTGGTCCTCGGCAGCAATGGCTTGATCCTCACCAGCGCCCACGTGCTCGCCGGCATCGACGAAGCGCAGGTCCGCCTGGGCGACGGCCGCCGCTTCCCCGGGCGGGTGGTCGGCATCGACGGGCGCACCGACGTCGGCTTGCTGAAGATCGATGCCACCGGCCTCGCCATCGCGCCCATCGGCGACTCCTCGCAGCTGGCGCCGGGCGACTGGGTCGCGGCGATCGGGGCCCCGTTCGGATTCCATGGCAGCGTCACCGCGGGCGTGGTGAGCGCGGTCGACCGCTATATCGGAGGCGCCGGGGAAGTCCCCTTCATCCAGACCGACGTGGCGATCAATCCCGGCAGTTCGGGCAGTCCCCTGTTCAACAGCCGCGGCGAGGTGGTCGCGATCAACTCGATGATCTACAGCGGCACCGGCGGCTACATGGGCCTGTCCTTTGCCGTGCCGATCAACCTGGCGATGAAGGTGGCGGCCCAGCTGAAGGAATCGGGGCGGGTACGCCGCGCCCACCTCGGCGCCGAATTCCAGGAAATGACGCCCCCGCTGGCCCAGTCCTTCGCCCTCAAGGAGTCCGCCGGCGCCCTGGTGGTGCGGGTGGACCCCGAGGGCCCTGCGCATGCAGCGGGACTGCTTCGGGGCGACATCGTCACCGCGTTCAACGGCGTTCCGATCTCGCACTTCACGGAACTGCTGCGGCAGGTCTCCAACAGCCCGGCCGGCCGCCGAAGCCCGGTCGAGCTGTGGCGGCACGGAACCCAGCGGACGCTCTGGGTGACGCTGTCGGAAGACGCCGGGCCACGGGCCGTCCCGCGGGCCAATCCGAGCTCCGAATGGGGCGACGGCCTCGGCTTGAAGCTCGGCGAGCTCTCGCCGACGCAGAAGCTCCAGTTCGGCAGCGACGGTGGCCTGGTGGTCCGCGACGCCGCCGGCCCGGCGCGCACCGAGGGCGTTCGCACGGGCGACATCGTCGTCGCCGTGAACGACAGCCGGCTCGACCGCGTCGAGGACTTCAGGCGCAAGCTCGCCGGGATCCCGCCGGGGCGGATGGTGGCGCTGCTGGTGATGCGCGATCGGCGCCTGGCCTATGTGCCCGTCGTCAATGCGCCATGAGGACGGGAAGCTTCATGCCCGCGAGGATCTCGCGCGTGACGCCGCCCAGAACCAATTCCAGCATGCGGGTGTGCCCGTAGCCGCCCATCACCAGCAGGTCGCTGTCCATCCGGGCGGCACTGTCCAGCAAGGCCTGCGCGAAGTCCGTGCTGACGACCTGCCGTTCGGCCTTCGCATGGAGGCCGTGGCGTTGCAGCCATTCGAGCGTCTGCGGAATCAGCAGCCGGCCTTCGTCCAGGGTCTCGCCGGCCCGCTGCAGGGAAACCAGCGACACGGATGACGCCGGGGCGATCAGCGGCAGCGCGTCGCGCAAGGCCATCGCCGCTTCCCGCGAGCCGTCCCAAGCGACCAGCACCTTGTCGCCAGGCTGCCGTACCGACCCGGCGCGAGGCACCACCAGGACGGGCCGGCCGACGTGCAGCATGACCTGCTCGGCCAGCTTGCGGGCGGTCATGTCGTCGGTCTCATCGTCGTCCTGCCCCACGATGACCAGGTCGCTGGCACGGCCATGCCGGATGACGGCGTCGACCGAGGGTTCGTCCACCACGCGAACCTCGCTGGAGAGCGGCCCGGGTCCGCGCAACTGGTCCTTGAACACGTGGGCGACGGCCTCCGCGCGAACGCGCAGGTAGTCGGCGGACGCGGCGGCGAAGCTGGCGTCGCCCCTCGACATTGCATCGGCGGGAATGCGGCCGTCGTACAGGCCGGTGGGAATGAGCGCGACCAGGTGGCTGCCATGGACCCTCGCCAGCGAAGCGGCGAGTCCGACGCGCGACGCGCACGCGGCCGAATGGTCCAGGTGCACCAGGATGGTTCCGAGGTTCATGGTGGGTCTTTCGCCTTCGATGGAGACGGGCTGATGTTCACGCGACGGCCATGCGCCTCCCTTGACGCCGATCAAGGCCGCGCCCGGACGCTGGGCCAGACTCCATGACCGAGCCAGGAGATCCTGCTGCAACAGGCGGGCCCGCTCCGATCCATCACCGAAAGGAATGCCATGAAATCCGATGCCATGCTGCGAAGCGACATCGTCGCCGAGCTGAACTTCGACCCTGCGATCACCGCCACCGACGTCGGGGTCATCGTCCGGGATGGCGTGGTGACGCTGACCGGACACCCCTCGAGCCACGCCGAGAAGCACGCCATCGAACGCGCAGCGCAGCGCGTCAAGGGCGTGAAGGCCCTGGCCGTCGAGATGGCGGTCAAGCTGCCGGCCGGCAGCGAACGCACCGACGCCGACATCGCCAGGGCGGCCGAGAACGCGCTCGAGTGGAACGTGCTGGTGCCCGACGACGCCATCCATCCGATGGTCGAGAACGGCTGGATCACGCTCAACGGGCATGTCGAATGGGAATACCAGCGCCGGGCCGCCGAGGTCGCCGTGCGCAACCTGCTGGGCGTCAAGGGCGTCACCGACCTGGTCGAGGTGAAAGCCCGCTTCAGCCCGGCCGACGTCGAGCGCAAGATCCGGGAGGCCTTGCAACGGCAGGCCGACCGGGATGCGCTGCATATCGAGGTGCTGGTCGAAGGCGCCCAGGTCACGCTGCGCGGACATGTCCGCTCCTGGGCCGAGCGCCGGGCCGCGCAGGGTGCCGCCTGGTCGGCGCCCGGCGTCGGGAGTGTCGTCAACAACCTGCTGGTCGAGGAATGACGCCATGAAACATCTCACTGCGGCCGACCGCGAAGCCCTGGCGCTTCAACTCGGCGTCCTGAAGCGCCAGGTTCTCGATGAACTGCACGACGCCGCACCGCACCCGAGTAGCGATGCGCGCGCCGGCGAGCACGACGTCCACAGCCATGCCGACGATGCCGAGATCGAACAGCTCGACGACGTGCGCTTCGCCCAGATCGAGGTCGACCGCACCCGGCTGAGGGAGATCGAACAGGCGCAGCAGCGGATGGCCGAAGGCCGGTACGGGATCTGCATCGACTGCGGCGAGGAGATCCCGCGCGAACGGCTGCTGGCCCAGGCCATGGCCATTCGCTGCGCCGCCTGCCAGGACATCGTCGAGAGTCGACGGCAGCGCTGAAGAGTCCCGCACCGACATGCCGCCATTCGCAGGAGCCGTCCCATGATGTCGCCTCTCAAATCCCTCCTCGTCCACCTGGACGGCACGGCACGCGCGGAGACACGGCTGCGGCTCGCGCTGCAGCTGGCGGCCGACTGCGATGCGCGGGTGAGCGCGTTGTTCGCCGTCGCACCACTCTACCCGCCGGTGCTGCCCATGCCGGGCGGCGCTGCCCTGCCGCTGGCGGGCAAGATCGATCTCGACCACCGGATCAAGGCCATGGGCGCCTTCGAGCGGGCACGCGGCAGCAGCAAGCAGGCCTGCGAGTGGCTGGAGCTCGCCGGCGAGCCGGTGACCGCGACCTTCGCGCGCCGGGCGCTGAGCGCCGATCTGCTGTTCCTCGGCCAGCGCGACCCCGGCGATGCGCAGGGCTTCGACGTCCCGGCGGATTTCGTCGAGTCGGTGCTCATCGACGGCGGACGCCCGGCCATCGTGATCCCCTATGCCGGCGCGGCGACCGTCGCGCCCAAGACCGTCCTGGTCGCCTGGAAGGCGACTCGCGAGGCCGCCCATGCGGTCACGGCGGCGGTGCATTTCCTGCGCGGCGCCAAGCAGGTGCACCTGGTCGACCACGACGACGACGAAACCCAGGCAGCGCCGGTGCAGGTCCGGGAATACCTCCGGCGGCACGGTATCGCGCAGGTGCACGAGCAGGCCCGGCTGTCCGAACGCCATGCCGGCGAGGACCTGCTCTCCATGGCGGCCGATTGCGGCGCCGAAATGATCGTGATGGGCTGCTACGGACACAGCCGGGCCCGCGAACTGGTGCTCGGCGGCGCCACGCGGACCCTCCTGCAGTCGATGACGGTGCCCGTTCTGATGGCGCACTGACCGGCTGCGATCGGGGGTCGCCGCCCTTCTCATCCGGGCCGGATGGGCGGACACTTGCGCCCGATGACGTCCGACCCGCCACCCATGCCCACCTCCTCCCCTCCCGTGGCCGCGCTGCCGGCCGGCATTGACGAGCGCGGCGTGTTCCGCTCGCTGTTCCTGGCCTATCCCGACTCGCTGCTGGTGGTCGACGCCAGCGGCACGATCGTGATGTGCAATCCGCCGGCGGCCCGGCTGCTGGGCTACACGGTCGAAGAGCTGATCGGCAGTCCCGTCGATGCGCTGGTCCCCGATGCGATCCGGCCCCGTCATGCGCAGTTTCGCGAAAGCTACGGGCGCGCCCCCCGGGCCCGCCCGATGGGAACGCACACGGAACTGGTGGCGCGCCGCAAGGACGGCAGCGAGGTGATGGTCGAGATCGCCCTCAGCCCCCTGCAGGCGCACGGGCTGCCGCTCGTCATCGCCGCGATCCGCGACATCGGCGCCTACCCGCGGGTGCAGCAGGCCCTGCAGCGGGGGCGCTACAACGCCCAACTGGCGGAGTTCGGCCGCCTGGTGGTCGATGCCCGCGATCCGCACACCCTGCTGGGCCACGTCCCGGTCATTGCGGCGGAGGCCCTGGAGGTGGACGTCGCGATGGTCTTCCTGCTCGACAAGGACCGCCAGGGGCTGCGCGTGGCGAGCGGCGTCGGCACGGTGCCGGGCGAGGAGATCGGCACGGTCCTGCCCTATCGCCCGGACGCCACGCCCGGTCTGGTGCTGTCCCAGGAGCGGCCGCTGCGGGTCGACGATTATGGCCGGGAAGACCGTTTCGTCGTTCCCCCGGCCTACCTGGAGGCCGGCCTGACCAGTGGCCTGGCAGTGCCGATATCGGACCGGGGCAACACCATCGGGGCCTTGTCGGTGCGTTCCAGGGCCCGGCGAGACTTCGGCGAGGACGAGACGCGCTTCCTGCTGGCACTCGCGAGCCTGCTGGGCGCCAGCCTCCAGCGGGTCGAGTCGGAGGATGCGCTCAAGCACGCGCAGCGGCTGGAAAGCGTCGGCCAGCTGACCGGCGGCATCGCCCACGACTTCAACAACCTGCTGACGATCATCCAGGGCAACCTGCAAGTGCTGCAGGAATACCCGCCGATCGCCGGCGACAGCCATGCACAGCAACTCGTCGGTGCCGCCATGCGGGCCACGCAGCGCGGCGCCGACCTCACGGGCAAGCTGCTGGCATTCTCGCGCCGCCAGGTGCTGGTGCCCAGCCCGGTGAACATCGAACTCACCCTCAAGGCGCTGGCCGACATGCTGCGCCGGACGCTCGACCAGCACATCCACATCGAGGTCGACGCGCACGCGCCTTGCCCGCCGGTTCGGGTCGACCCGGTCCAGCTGGAGTCGGCCTTGCTCAATATCGCCATCAACGCCCGGGATGCGATGCCGGCCGGCGGCGTGCTGCGCTTCGGGTGCCGGGTCTGTTCCGCCTTGCCGCCCGGCTTGCACGTCGACGCCGAACCGGACGGTCCGCGGCGGCCACGGTACGTGGCGATCTCGATTTCCGACACCGGAACGGGCATGTCGCCCGACGTGAAGGAGCGGGCGCTCGAACCCTTCTTCACGACCAAGGAAGCCGGGCGCGGAACGGGACTCGGTTTGAGCACCGTCTATGGATTCGTGAGCCAGTCGCGCGGCGCCCTGACGATCGACAGTGAACCCGGCTCGGGCACCACCGTGACGCTGTACATCCCGCAGTCCCTCGCGGGCGAGCAGGGTGACAGCAGCGAGGAAGGCGCCGCCAAGCCCATTCCGCCGGGACTCAAGGTCCTGCTGGTGGAAGACGACATCGACCTGCGCAGCGTCGTCGCAACCTTCCTGCACGCGATGGGCCTCCAGGTGTCGATGGCGGCCAACGCCGAACAGGCGCTGCTGATGCTGGACACCGAGCCGCCCTTCGACCTGCTGCTGACCGACATCGCGCTGGGCCCGGGCCTGCGCGGCACCGAACTCGCAGCCCGGACCCAGCAGCGCTTCCCATCGATGCCGGTCCTCCTGATGTCGGGCTTCTCGCCCGAGCTGCTGGGTGCCGACCGCGATTCGCCGTTGCGCTGGGAGTTGCTGCGCAAGCCCTGCACGCGGCAGGACCTGGCGAACGCCATTGCCAAGGTCCTGGCGGCTTCCTCCCGCACGGAATGACGCCGGGCAAGGCCGCCGTCGAGCGCGCTTGATCGGGGTCAAGGCGGGCGCCAGGGCCTGCGATAGGCTGGGTTGTTCACGTGCAACCTACCGCCCATGCAGCCCCGCCCGCCCGCCCACGCTGCCAGTTCGAAGCCCATCGATGCGTCCTGGCCCACCGATGCCGCCACGCTCGTCGAGCGAGCCCGGCAGCTCGCGCATGCCCGTGACGGCGATCCGCTGCGATCGGCGTTGCGCGGCAAGATCCTGGCCCTGCTGTGCGAGCGCGTCGACGACGACGCTGCGCAACTGTTCCGACGTGCGGTGACAGAACTGGGCGGCCGCATCGCCCATGTCCGGCCCAAGCTCGACGACCGAAGCAGCGCCCAGGACATCCGGCACACGGCCCATGTGCTGGGCCGGCTCTACGATGCGATCGAGTGCCATGGGATGGACCCCCGCCTGGTGGCGCAGATCCGGTCCGGTTCGGGGGTCCCGGTCTATGGCGGGATCGCCTTGAGCAGCCATCCAAGCGCCAGGCTGGCTGCGCGGCTGGACCGCCAATCGCCACTCGCGGACCGGCGCTGCCGGATCGTCCAGGCCATCCTGCTCGGCGGCGGCGCCTGACACCGACCGTTGCCGATTGATGGACCGGACCGGCGCGACTACGATGCGCGGGTGAGCACCTCCATCCATCTCGCAGTCCTGGACGACGAACCGGACATCACCCAGCTGCTGGCCAACTACCTCGCCGGCCATGGCTTTCGGGTCAGCCAGCTGCATTCCGGCAAGGCGCTGATCGAACTCATGGCGCGCGATGCGCCGGCGCTGGTGCTGCTCGACCTGGGACTGCCCGGGGAAGACGGCTTCGCGATCGCGCGCCAGCTGCGGGAACACTGGTCTTGCGGGCTGGTCATCGTGACCGGACGCGGCGATGCCGTCGACAAGGTGGTCGGACTCGAGGTGGGTGCCGACGACTACGTCACCAAGCCCTTCGACCTGCGCGAACTGGTGGCCCGCATCAAGGCGGTGCTTCGCCGCCTGGCCTCGCCCGCGCCGGCCGCGCCCCAGGCCGCGACGGCCGTTGCGGCGGGGCCCGCGACGCGGCTGCGCTTCGACCGTTGGGAGCTCGACACCGCCGCGCGACGCCTGATCGATTCGCGCAACAACGAAGTGGCCCTGACGAGCGGCGAATTCGAACTGCTGTCCACGCTGGCCAATCACCCGGGTCGGGTCCTGTCGCGCGACTTCCTGCTCGAACACACGCGGGGCCGCGAAGGCGGTCCCTTCGACCGCACGATCGATGTCCAAGTCGGGCGCCTGCGGCGCAAGATCGAACTCGACCCCGAGAATCCCCAGATCATCAAGTCGGTCCGGGGCGCGGGCTACATCCTCGTGCCCAGGGTCGAGGCGGCCTGAACCGCCGCGCCCCCTGGCCCCGCTCAATGAAAGGCGGCGGCCGCCGGTGCCACGCTGCCCTGGATGAAGGCCGTGAGCGCTTCCACCTGCGGGATGTGGATGTCGCGCCGGCCCTTCTCGGTGAAGCGGATCACGTCGCCGCGCGCCAGCCGCGACAACGCCCGGCTCACCGTTTCCAGCGTCATGCCGAGGTAGTTGCCGATTTCCGCCCGCGTCATGCGCAGCGTGATCTGGTCGGTGCGAAGGCCGCGCTGGGCGAGCGCATCGGCCCAGTAGCGCAGGAAGCCGGCGACGCGGGCGTCGGCGGGCAGCGTGCACAGCGCCAGCATGGAGTCGTGATCGCGCGTCAGTTCGCGGCTCATGGCCTCGTGCAGCAGGGTCAGCAGTGCCGGCGCGCGGACGGCCGCCTGGATCAGGGCGTCGTAGCGGATGGCCCAGATCTCTCCGGTGTCCATCGCGACGGCATCGCAGTTGTACTGTCCCGCCGCAATGCCGTCCAGGCCGAGCCAGTCACCCTTGAAGTACAGCCCGACCACCTGTTCGCGCCCTTCGCCGGACAGGTTGACCAGCTTGAAGTAGCCCGAATTGACGATGTAGAGGCTGCCGAACTCCTGGCCCATCTGGTACACCGAGTCGCCCGCATGGACCACTCGCCGATGAATCGGGAAGCTGTCCTCGAGCAATTGCAGCATGTCGGCGATGCGCCGAATGGCAGACCCCGTGCAGCTGGATACGCTGGCTTCAATCATTTCCTGGCTCCTTGCAAATCGATGGACACAGCTTAGGAATCGCGTGCAACAGGCGCATCAATGCGATGACGGCCTCGGTAACAGTGCGTCAACCTTCGGTGTCGGTTCGGTATCAGTTGCCGATTTGCGCGACCGCTCGATGGATTTGATGGGGGTCAAGGTCTTTTTTGCCGCAGGCCCTACCTTCACGGGTGTGAGCACCGCCCCTTCGATCCCCTTTCACCGGCCCTGGTGGAACGAGCCGCTGGATGCGGCTCGCGTTCTCGCCGTCTTCGCCACCGCCAGGCGCCTGCGGGCGGATGGTCGCAACGGCGCCCTCAGCAAGTCGCTGCGCGGCAAGAACCTGGCATTGCTGCTCGGCGCGCCTGCGGGGCGGCAGGCGTCGACCCTCCATCGCGCGGCGCTGGACCTCGGGGCCCGGGTGGCCGAGATCCGGTTCGTCGAACCCGAAGCCGGGACGCCGCACGACATCGGGACGCTGGCGCGCCTGCTGGGACGCATGTACGACGCCATCGACTGCGGCGCGCTCGCGCCCGCCACGGTCGACCGGATCGAACAGGAAGCGGGCGTCCCGGTCTATGCCGGGCTGGGCCTCGACGAGCACCCGGCCAGGATGCTGGCGGACCTGATGACGCTGTGCGACTACCGATCGCCGCCGCCACCGGAGCCGACGATCCTGTTCCGTGGCGAGCCGCAGGCAGGCCGCGACCGCGCTTTCCTGTCGGCGGCCCAGGACCTGGGCTTCGCGGTCCGGGTGGCCGGCCATCCGGACGCGGCATCGGAAGCGGGGGCCCTCGCCGTCGATGCCACGCATCCTCCTCACTGGTCCCTGCATGGGCCGGGCGGCCCCATCGACGAGGCCCGTCGTGCGGAGAACCATCGCTGCCTGCTGCAGGCCGTGCTGCTGGACACCATGGGCGGTGCCTGATGTCGGCCGGGCGGCCGTGGCTACGGCGCCTGCAAGCGCTGCAGCACGGCTGCGCTGGGATAGCCGTCGGCGGGCAGACCGACGCTGCGCTGGTATTGGCGGATCCCTTCGCGGGTGGCCGGCCCCATCATGCCGTCGGGCGTCCCGCTGGCGAAGCCGCGCTGGTTCAGCGCGGTCTGGAGTTCCAGCAGCTGGCTGCGGCTGAGCGCCGCCAGGTCCCGGGGCCAGGGCGCCTGCACGCCGGGCCCGTCCGCCAGGCGTTGCGCCAGAAGCCCGACCGCGAGCGCATAGCTGGTCGAGTTGTTGTAGCGCAGGATGGCGCGGAAATTCGGCCCCACCAGGAAAGCCGGTCCGCGCGCACCCGCGGGCAGCAGCACCATGCCGTCGGCAAATTCCGGCAGCGGCCGACCGTCCATGCTGCGCAATCCCTCGGCGGCCCATTGCGCACTGGATTGGCGCACGCCGGTGTCGGCGCGGCCAAAGTCGAAGCTCGGCGGCAGTTGCACCTCGACACCCCAGGGCTGGCCCGGCTTCCAGCCCGAACGCGCGAGGAAGTTCGCGGTCGAGGCCATGACGTCGGCCATGCTGCCCCAGATGTCGCGCCGGCCGTCGGCGTCGGCATCCACGGCGTAGGCCAGGAAGTTCGACGGCAGGAACTGCGTCTGGCCCATGGCACCCGCCCAGGAGCCGATCATGTGCGCGCGATCGATGTCGCCCTTGTCGAGGATCTTCAGCGCCGCGAGCAGTTCGCGACGCGCCCATTCCTCTCGCCGGCCCTCGAAGCCCAGCGTGGCCAGGGCGTCGATGGTCGGCGTGCTGCCGTAGTTGCCGCCGAAGTTGCTCTCCATGCCCCAGATGGCAACGACGATGGCGGGCGGAACGCCGTAGCGCGCGGCCGCCGCATCGGCATCGGCGCGAACCTGCAGCATCTTGTCCTTGCCGAGCGCCACGCGCTGGGGCGTCACGGTGTTGTCGAGGTAGTCCCAGACCGTGCGCGTGAACTCGGGCTGGGCGCGGTCCAGCTCGACGACGCGCGGCAGGTACTGCACGTCGGCGAAGGCCGCTTGCAACGTCGCCTCGCTGACGCCGGCTTCACGCGCCTTGCCGCGGAAATCCGCGACCCAGCGCGCGAAGCCCTGCTGGAGCGCCGCGTCGTCGGCGCCCGCGGGCATCGGCGGCGACGCCGCAGCCGGCCGCGCGG